>JAXDAH010000148.1:0-6637 GCA_034679905.1 Methanomicrobiales archaeon
GCCCCCGGCCTCCCGTCCGCCCGGCCTGTCTACCCCCTCCCCTACCCACCCCCCCCCCCGGGGGGGGGGGGCGGCCGTACGGCCGCGGGGGTGGGGCGGAGAGATTGCTGAAGGTTCCAGACGAGAAGAAATATCCCAGACGCCTGTGCGATAGGGCCTGCTCTCCAGCGAGGACAGGCCCGAATACCGCTGCCATTATCGGTGAACCCAATCAGCTTAACTGATCCCCCGCCCCATCTCTATACCGCTATGGATGCGGAAGGGTATGCCCGCCGGCTCCTGGCCCGCGGGGCCGGTGACGAGGAGATCGTAGAGAGGCTCGCAGCGCGGATCGTCGAGGTGAAGGGGGCCGATCCCGCCTACGCCCGGGAGTTCGCCCGGGCGGTCCTGATCGAGGTGAACAACACCAAGGAACTTTCAGGCGACCTCGTCAGCTTCGTCCCCGCGGGCGTGGGCATGGGGGAGTTCGGCGTCGGTTCCCGGGGGACCGGGGACTTCTACGCCCACCGCAAGATAGCCGAGATCATCGGGCGGACGGGCGCCGCCGTCGGCGTGGACGAGATGGACGACTCCGGGGCCGTCGTCGCATCGGGGCGGTACGTCGTCAGCACGGTGGACGGCATGCACTCCCGCCTCTCGGACTTCCCCTTCCTCGCCGGGTTCCACGCGACACGCGCCACCCTGCGGGACATCTACGTGATGGGCGCCCGTCCCGTCTCCCTCTTCTCCGACATCCACGTCGCCGACGACGGGGACGTGGCCAAGGTATTCGACTACACTGCCGGGATCACCGCGGTCGGGGACGCGATGGGCATCCCGCTCGTCACCGGCTCCACCCTGCGCATCGGGGGCGACATGGTGCTGGGCACCCGCATGACCGGGGCCGTCGGCGCCGTCGGGGTGGCGGACCGCCTGACGGCACGGAAGGAGATGCGGCCCGGGGACCGGCTGCTGATGACCGAGGGGGCGGGCGGGGGGACGATCGCGACCTCCGCCCTCTACTACGGCTATCCCGAGGTCGTGGAGGAGACGATCAACCTGGCGTTTTTGAAGGCGTGCGAGGCGCTGCTCTCGAGCCCCTGCCTGGCGCGGATCCACGCCATGACCGACGTGACGAACGGCGGGCTGCGGGGCGACGCCTACGAGATGGCGGAGACCGCCCGCTGCCGCATCGTCGTGGAGGAGCGAAACCTCCGCTCGCTCGTCAACCCCGCGGTCCTCGCCCTGCTGGACCGTCTCAGGATCGACTACCTGGGGGTCTCCCTGGACGCCCTCCTGATCGCCGCCCCGCCGCCGGCGGCCGGAGAGGTCATGGCCGTCGTCCGCTCGGCCGGGGTGGAGATCGCGGAGATCGGCCACGTGGAGGAGGGAAAGCCCGAGGCGGTGCTCCGCGTGGACAGCGAGGACCGCGACTTCTCCCCCCGCTTCCGCGAGTCCGCCTACACGCCGCTCAAGAAGGTCGTCGAGAAGAGCGGCCGCAGCATGGAGGAGATGAAGGCGGGCGTCGACCGCGCGGCGGCGGCGGCGATCGAGAAGAAACGGCGGATCGTGGAGCGGCTGCGGGGCTGATTCCCCCTGTCTGCGTTCGGTTCCTCCGGCGGTCAGAACGCGGAAGAGCTCCTTCGCAGAGTGCCGTGCCGACCGGGCTGCCCGGGTCGTCACGCCTCTGCGTGACGGTTCCTGCCTGCAGCGAGCGGGGCGGCGTCGCCGCTCTGACTCTCCACCGGGCATGCCCGCTGCCGTTCGACGCCGCGGCCGGCGGAGCGTCCGGGTACTCTTCCGCGAACCCGGCCGATGCGCAGCAGCGCCGGGGGCACGCGATCGGCAGGAGGAAAACCGAATCCGGGCCCCGTTGCGGATGGCATCCTGCGAGCGCTTTTCAGGCCGGGATGCGCGGCGTGCTCCGTCCCGCGTGCCGGCGCAGAGACGGGGCCACCGACGGGAATCGCTACCGCTTCCTGCCGCGGATAAGCGACTCCAGTCTGCCGAAGTCCGATTCGGGTTCCGTTTTCTGCGCCGTATCCGTCGCGTCGGTGTTGATCCAGGCTGACGGCTCCAGCTCCGCACTCTGCCCGTGCTCGGAATCGAGGATCAGGCGTTCTAACTGCTTGTGCTGCTTCCGGTCCCGCTGCTGAGCGGTGAAGACGAACAGGCCGATGGATACGAGGGCGAGGAGAGCGATGAAGACGAAGGTCTCAAGAAGCGGTATCTGCCCGGCATCGCCTGCCGTTCCGTTCTGGGCATCGAAGACCAGCACATACCGTGTGATCTCCTTGTCGGTAACCGCCTCGAAGATATAGTTGCCCTGGAGATCGTGGCCGGAGAATGTCGTGGGTAGGAGCTCCTGCTCGCCCGCCCATGTCATGCGTGCGATGGAGACATTCTCATACCCGCTCTTCGCATCGACCCAGAACGAGGATGCGCTCATCCGAACCGTATAGATATTCCTGGCGCCCTCCTCCTTTCGCGTGATGGTGTAGGTATAGGGATTGCCATCCGTGAGCCCGCCGGTATACGAAGGCGACTGACCCCCATACGGCTGGAAATCGTAGACAGAACCGAACGGGCGATTGGAGATGTACGCCGACTGTGCCGGCTCCAGCGAATAGAGCGAGATCTTCGGGTCGCCTTCCCCCGTGCCGATGACGATGTTCGAACCGAAGGACGAGAGAGCAACCGTCGTCACTTCCGGCCCGTAGGTAGCGCCCGTCGAGGAGGATGCCAGGAAACGGCTGGATGCAGTGGTATCGTACTCCCAGACCATGGTCCCGTCCTGATCGAAGACATGCACCCTGCAGCCCTCGGCGATGGCGATATAGAGACCGTCCGACGAGACGGATACGCTGTTGATGCGGCTCTGTGCCGCATACTCCCAGAGAAGGAATCCCTTGTTATCGAAGATGTATGCCATCCTGTCGATCGTGGCGGCAGCGATGCGCGATCCATCGGAGGAGAGGGAGATGCTGCGGACAGGGGAGTGCGTATCGAAATTCCATGCGACGCTGCCATAGCCATTCAGCAGGTAGATATATCCGTCGTCCGAACCCACTGCCGTCGTCGTGCCATCGGAGGACGTGGAGAGCGCATGCACATCCTCTCCCGCCTGGAACTGCCAGCGCATGAATCCGTTCCGGTCGAAACACCGTACGCTGCCGTCATCCAGGCTGCCGATGATGACCGACCCATCCGAAGAGATAGCGGTGCCATAGACGTAATACTCCAGGTCCTTTGACCATGCCTCGCCCCCATGCGGGTAGATGACGTACAGCTTGTCGGCGGCGACGGCTGTGAACGAACCATCAGAAGAGGTTGCGATGCTGTAGACGGACGAAGAGAACCGGGTACTCCAGATGGTCTCGCCGTCGCGATCGAGCAGGAGAGCCTCGCCGGGTTTCGGTATGCCAACGGCGATGAACGAGCCGTCCGGCGTGATAGCCGAGGAGATGGCTCGTTTAGCGATGGATTGGTCCCAGATTCGGTCCTCCTTCAGGTTCGATCCCTGCGATGAGGGGGCATCACCTGCTCCCTGCGTTTCCGCCGCATTTGTGGCGTACAGATACTCCGTCGCGAAATCTTCTTCCATGGGATCGTACAACGGCATATCGTCCGCGGCGACGCCTGCAACAAGAAGCAGACCTATAAGGAGAGAGACGGCGGCAGAATACAAGAGGGTATTCATGGGGGATACTCCACTCTTCTCTCGATATATTTCATCCCGGGCTATATATCCATCACGGTATACGATTATTGAGTGAAAACGATATTTTCTCATTTTGTTGCTGCCCTGAACTATTAAGGCATTTTAATTCGATGACACGCGTTCTTTGCCCGGGCGGTGCATCGGGTAGAGCGCAGGGATGGTGCTGTCTGCCAGGTGATCGACCCCTCAGCACCTCGCGCAGCAGGCGGTCGGAATGCCGGATCCGGCGCTTCGTATGTATTGCCGGCAGGCAGGGAGTCTGCCGTCCGGGAGGATGCGAATTCGGGAACGATAGGGCACCGTCCACGGGAGCGGGGATGGGCGTCGAGGACCGCGACTTCTCCCCCCGCTTCCGCGAGGTCGCCGGCACGCCGCTCAAGAAGGTCGTCGAGAAGAGCGGCCGCAGCATGGAAGAGACATACGTGGGCGGCGACCGGGAAGAAGCGGCGGATTGTGGAGTGGCTGCGGGGCTGATCCTCGCCTTTTCGCAAATATCCGGCTGCGCTACTGTTTTATACGATCGAGGACGCTCCCCGGGGCTATCGCCGCTGCGGCTTCCCCTTGATGCGATTGGGCCTGTTCATAGACTCTCAAGGATCTGGCGATGCTGAAGCCTCGGGTAGCAGAGATGGTCGAGGGGAGTACCGGATACGGGCCTATCGCACCAAGCCCCTCCCCTTCGGGGGGAGGGGGGCGGCCGAAGGCCGCGAGGAGGGATCCGGCGCAGAACGGATACACACAACCGGTCTCTGATAGTCAGGCCCGCATCACTCGACCGGCTTTCTACCGCTCGCCAGGATGTTGTAGGCCAGGCCCGGCAGCTTCTCCTCGACGAACGGCTCCGCCGCCTTGAAGGCCGCAAAGATCGGATCGGCCAGGTGGATGTTCGCGAACGAGCATCGCCGCACCGTGACCTCCTCGAACCCGGCCAGGTCGAAGAGTTCGAGGATCTCCCCGTCCGTGTAGTAGTGCTCGTCGAAGTCCCCCACGCCGACGCGGCGCACGCCCAGGAACTCCCCCAGGCGGTAGACCGTCGGCACCAGGGCGAGCGTGAGCAGGGAGGAGCCCAGCGTGCAGATCGCCGCGCACCCCCCCGGCCGCAGCACGCGGTACGTCTCCCGGAGCATCCGGTCGGGGCGGGAGAGGTAGCTGAACGCGAGCAGGCTCGCCACTGCGTCGAATTGGGCGTCGCAGAAGGGCAGCACCTCCGCGGTCCCGACTACAAAGTCGCTTCCGGGGCAGCGGCGGCGGGCCATCTCCACCATGCCGCTGCTGATGTCCAGCCCCACCGCCGTCCCCCCGTCCGTGGTGTAGCGCTGGATGAAGAGACCCGTGCCGCAGCCGATGTCGAGGAGCGAGACCCCCTGCGGCAGGCACTCCATCACACGACGGCTGATGTGGCCGTGGTAGGCCTTCCCCCGCGGGCTGTCGTAGCGGCGGTCGTAGATGTCCGCCACCGCGTCGTAGTGCTCGGCGACCTTCTTCAGTGCGGCACCCCCTCCATCATCGTCGCCAGGAGGGCGTTCACCTGCACGTACTCGTTCCCCCCGTGGGTCAGGCGGTAGTCCGCCTCCGCGATCCGCTCCACCAGCCGGGGATCGTTGTACTCCCGCCGCACCGCCCTCCGCAGGGCGGCGAGCACCTCGGCAGCGGTGAGACCGTAGTCGATGAATAGGGACTCGACCTGCTTCTGGGCCGCCGCGATATCCCCGCTCCGCACCGAGGCGAACGCGGAAGCGGCGACGTTATCGGTCTCGGAGACGGCGATCTCGGTGAGGTCTGCCGCGCCGCCCGACGCCACGTGGATCTGGAGGAGCAGGATCGCCATCCGCAGGTCCCCCCGGGCCGCATGGACGATCAGGGCGAGATCCTCCCCGGGCAGGTCCGCATCGGGCGCCTCCTGCTGCAGGATGCGGCGGAGGGTATCCTCGATCCGCTCCGGCGGGAGCGGGGAGAAGAAGAGCGGCAGGCAGCGGGAACTGATCGCGGGCAGGATCGCGGAGGGATTGGTCGTCACGAAGACGAACCGGCAGGTGGCGGAGTAACGCTCCATGATCCGCCGCAGCGCCGCCTGCGCGTCCTTCGTGATCGCCTCCGCGCCGTCGAAGACCATCAGCTTGAACTCCGCGCCCAGCGGGCGGAGCGAGGCGTACCACTTCACCACGTGCTTGAAGTTGGCGAGAAGCGTCAGCTCCCTCCGGTAGAGGTGGCCGAACCGCTCGTCATCCTCCAGGTAGCGCTTCCCCTGCTCGAAGAGGTCGGCGGCGGGCAGCAAGGTCGTGTTCTCCTCCCAGTACTCCCCGTAGAGCTGTCGCGCGAAGCACTCGACTGCGGCGCTCTTCCCCGTTCCGTGGGGTCCGCAGACGAGCAGGTGGGGCACGTTTCGGGTGGCGGCGAACGTGCGGAGGTGCTCCATCACCCGCTCCTGCCCCACCACGTCCTCGCACCGCCGCGGGCGGTACTTCTCAATCCAGAGCATGGAAAAGTCGTTCTCCTATCGCATCCAGGGCGGACTGCAGTAGAAACCTATTGTCGAGACGGCTGATCAGTCTTGCGCTCTCCGCGTCGGTGAGCACCGGATACGCCTCTGCAACCGCCGGAATCGCCCGTGTCACCTCGTCCACGATGGTGAGCGTGGCGGAGCGCGCAGTGCGGGAGAGGGGGTTCAGGTCGATTGCAATCACCTGCTTCCCGAGAGAGCGTAGGGCCTGGCAGCGGTCCCCGTCCTCCAGGGGGACCAGCACCACGTCAGCGGCGTATATCCCGTCCCGCAGGCAGTACGCCCGATCGTGGGATAGGGGGATCAGCCTCTCCGCCTCGCCCGCGAGGACCGACACCCCCGCGTCCTCCAGGATTCGTGCGATCCGCCGCACCCGCTCCTGCCCCACCACGTCCTCGCACCGCCGCGGGCGGTACTTCTCAATCCAGAGCATGGAA
>JAXDAH010000149.1:0-3687 GCA_034679905.1 Methanomicrobiales archaeon
GCGCCCCCGCCCCCCCCCCCCCCCCCCCCCCCCCCCCCCCCCCCGTGCCCCCACCCTGCTGGTGCGATACCCTTGAGTAGAGGTTGTTCATGGTGACACCTTCACTCTCTCGCCGCTGCGATAATCCGCCGCTCCACGATGCTGGACCGAGTCGCTGTGACTCTGAAAAGAATTGCCAGGTGCGATATCGGTTCACAGCGCTGCATCAGGATAGGGCTGATCCCCTGTCGCCTCCCCTTCCGCTGCTCTCTATCCTGTTCCATCGCACCGAGGGAAGAGAGGGCGTACCTGAATCCTCATCCCGCATACGATATCGCTACTTCTATCCGGGCCTATCGCACTGTTGGGAGGAGGGGATTTCAAGGGGGGAGGGGAGCGCACCTCCCTCCCCCAGTTGCCCCCACCCCTGCATTGCGATAAGGCTTTTTTCTATCCCGGGCGATGAGGCCCATCTCTGCGCTTTATCAGACGCTATCCTACGAGCGGGGAGCGGTTTTTAATGAGGGGGAGAGAAGGCACCCTATTCCCCCGATTGCCACAACCCCCGCCAGTCACGGTAGTCCCCAAGAGCATTCTCAAACCCTGTCCCACCGGGATCTACTCCCATAGGGTAGACACCAGGGCGCGTGGAAGAGGTTTTGGAGGGATGGTCGATAATCTCCCGCCTTCACCCTCCAAATCCGCTACTCGTGTCCATCCCGGCCTCACGAGAGGGGGAGGATTCTGGAAGAGGAAGACGTCCCTGTCTCCTGCAGTCGCAGGATGGCAGCGACACCATCCAAGCTCCGGTGCCTCCGCACGACCCCCAGCACGACGCTACCTTCCCGCCCGCCTGCTCGCAGGGCGGATAGGAGGGAAAGCTTATATTCCCCTTCTCGGGATCTTCGGCCATGCCGATATGCTACGTCTACCACTCCCGGGACGGCCACACCCGGGGCGTCGCCGAGCGCTGCGCCTCTGCTCTCGGGGGCGAGCGGATCGAGGTGCGGGACAAGAGCGGCTACAACAGAGTCACCGTGTACCTGATCGGAGGATTCCGCGCCAGAATGGGTCGGAAGGATCCCATCGAGCCGAAGAGCATCGACGTCTCCTCCTGCGACACCCTGGTCGTGGGATCCCCCGTGTGGGCCGGGAAACCCACGCCCGCCATGAACGCTGCCCTGGACGCCCTGACCGGGGCGAAGGGGAAGAAGGGGGTCGCCTACGTCACCTGCGGAGGCTCCCCCGGGATCAGCATCGAGCTCCTGAAACGGGGTCTTGCGGCCCGCGGGGTACAGGTGAAGGAGGCGGAGGTCTTCACGTCTCGAGAGCTGCCGGCGGGGGAGAAGGTCCAGAGGTTCGTGGAGACGGTGCGGAGGGTCAGTAGCGCATAGTGCGGGTGGTGGCGGAGAGGGTCTCCTCGATCTCCGCCGCCTCCAGGACGAGGCGGCGGGAGCCGCAGCGGATCCGCAGCGCGTCCCCGCCAGCGGTGCCGATCAGGCGGTGCCCGACGTTGCAGAGATCCGACTCGTCCTGCAGCGCCACCAGGAACCGCCCGTAGGACTCCGAGAAGAGCTCGTCCAGCACGTCCCCCCCGAGAGCGATCTCGGAGCGGGGGGCGAACCTGGCGAGTGCTGCCAGCAGCCCGCCCCGCGAGATGTCGGTCGCCGCCACGATACTCTCCGACCGCACGAGCTCGCGCACCGCTGCGACCGTCCGCGGATCCGCCAGCGGCGGGGCCTCGCCCCCGCAGCCGCTGACGGTGTCGAGCACGGATCCGCCGAACGCCGCCGCGCCGTCGCCGATGATCGCGAGGGTGCACCCGTCCTCCGGACGGCATGCCTTCCGCACCTCGCCCCGTCCCGCCATGCCGAGGGAGGGCGTGGGTTTCACCTGGGTCCCGAACTCGTCGCTCTCGTTGTAGAGCGAGACGTTTCCCCCCACTACGGGTATGCCCAGGGTTCGCGCCATGTCCCCGAGCCCGCGCACGCACTGCTCCATCTGCCAGTAGATCTCGGGGTGGATGGGGCTGGCGAAGTTCAGGCAGTTCACCAGGCAGAGGGGCTCGGCGCCCATGCAGGCGAGGTTCGCCGCGTTCTCGACGACCGCGTTCCCCGTCCCCTCGTAAGGCCGCAGGTAGATGTGCCGCGGGTTGCAGCCGCAGGAGAGGACGAGCGCCCGGTCCTCCAGCCGGAGCACGGCGGCGTCCCCCTCGAGCGAGACCGAGCGGAGCTGGACGTGGCGGTCGTACTGCTCGAAGACCCAGTCCTTCCAGGCCACATCCGGGTGGGAGAGCACCGCCAGGGCCAGGTCTTCGATGTCTGCAACGGGCCGTGAAAACGGCCTCTCCGCAGTGTAGACCCGCTTCTCCCAGAAGCAGAGCGGCGCCCCGCCGGTCAGGAGCGCTATCGGGATGTCGCAGACGATCTCGCCCTTGAACTGGACGATGTAGCGCGGCTCGGCGATCACCTCGCCGATGTCGCTCCAGCGTAGATCGTACTTCTCGGCGATGGCGCCTATCCGGGGCACATCCTCGGGGGCGACCTCGAAGAGCATCCGCTCCTGCGACTCCGCGAGCAGGATCTCGACGGCGTTCATCCCCGCCTCCCGCAGGTGCACCTTGTCTGCCGTGATGATGCCGCCGAGCGTGCTGCACATCTCGCTGCTGGCGCCGGCGAGCCCGGCGGCGCCCAGGTCCTTGCAGGAGAGCACGGCTCCGCTCGCCACCATCTCCAGGGTCGCGTCGATGATCAGCTTCTCGGTGTAGGGATCGCCGATCTGCACGCTGGGGCGATCCAGCGCCTCCGCGGAGACACCGAGGTCCCGCGAGGCGAAGGATGCCCCGCCGAGACCGTCCCTGCCGGTGGACGATCCGACGAGCACCAGACGGCTTCCCGGGCGCTTCACCCGCGCCGTGATGTAGCGCTTCGGGTGCACCACCCCGACGCAGACCACGTTCACCAGGGGATTCCCGCGGTATCCCTCGTCGAAGGCCACCTCGCCCCGCACCACCGGGACCCCGATGCAGTTGCCGTAGTCCCCGATACCGGCGACCACGTGCTCGAACAGGTAGCGGTTCTTCGCCTCGGTGAGCGGCCCGAAGTAGAGGGGATCCATGAGGGCGATCGGGCGTCCCCCCATCGAGACCACGTCCCGCACGATGCCTCCCACGCCGGTGGCGGCACCGTGGTAGGGATCCACGTAGCTGGGGTGGTTGTGGCTCTCCATCCCGATGACGATCGCGCAGGTATCGGAGAATCGCACCACGGCGGCATCGTCTCCCGGGCCCAGGATCACGGTGTCACCCTCAGTCGGGAGCGTGCGGAGAAGGGTCTTGGTGGAGCGGTAGCTGCAGTGCTCGCTCCAGAGGTTGTCGAATGCAGCAATCTCCACGGGAGTCAGGTCACGATTCAGTTCGGCCCGCAGATAGGCCAGATCTTCGGCAGACAGCATGTGTATTGAAATGTTAATTCCGGGCTAGATAAGCATGACTGCATCGGACGGGATGGGTGCGACCTTTTTCTCGTCTCCCGCCCCATATATAAAGTATGACAGATTCGTACGAGGAGCTTCTCAAAAAAGCCTATACGGGGATCACCCGCACGGACGATCGACACGAGCGGTTCGTGATCCCGGAGCCCCGGGCGTTCGTCGAGGGCAAGACCACGGTACTGGAGAACTTCGCGGATATCGCGGACAAGCTGCGGC
>JAXDAH010000150.1:0-24277 GCA_034679905.1 Methanomicrobiales archaeon
GGTTGGGGGGGGGGGGGGGGGGCGGGGGGGGGGGGGGCCCCCCCCCCCCCCCCCCCCTTCAGAATCCCCCTCCCCCCACCTGGTGCGATAGGATCGGGTAGAGAGCAGCGAGTTGAGAGTGCATGGACGAATTATGCATTGGGCAATCTGCCCCGATATGGCCTCTCGATTATCTGGTATCATATATTGAACCGCTTGAGTCGTATGAAAGAATGTATTCCGTCTATTACCCGGTAGTTCTTCATGAATGCCGTCAAGGTCGGCGCCGCTCTGTTCATCCTCTCCATCGCACTGGGGGCGGTATCGACGGTGTTGGGGGAACCCGGGATCATCCTTCTCGCGTTCGGGGAGGCCCTCCTCCTTGCGGCGGTTATCCTGGTTCTGATCGGCTCGCTCTCTCCCGGGACCGCCTGAGCGGCACCCCTCGTCGCCGGACGGCCTGCCGCCCGCTCTCCTGCAGCCTGCATCGCCGGCACCCCCTTGAAAATTCCCCAAAATCAATCCCTTTTTATCGATCAGGAATATTCCTGGGTCATTCGAGAAAAGAATTAAATACTTGCGGCGCCTTTGAACGTAGAGGTGAAGGCGATGGCAGCCGAGAAACCTGAAGTCAGGAAGGCGGGAGAGAGAGTGGGCCCCGGCAAGTACATCTGCATCGACTGCGGCCATGAGCTCGAGCTCTCCAGTGTGGAGCAGGATCTCCGGAAGTGTCCGGCCTGTGCCTGCGAGGAGTACCAGTGCGTCCCCATGACGCATATCCGCCCGGACATCAAGACACCGGAGGATGTCCTCAATCCGCCTAAGAGGAAGGAGTCTTCCCCAAAGTGACCGTCGCGGTGATAAACTTCTTATTCTTTTAGACAGCATCAAGCCATTAAAGAAGATGGAGTTCGATTCTATGGTGAACGTATCCGACGTGGGAGAGGTGTATCTCTGCGAGATATGCGGCAACATGGTCGAGGTCAAGGTGGCAGGCGGCGGGGAGCTCGTCTGCTGCGGACAACCGATGACACTGCAGGAGTGATGGTGATGAAAGACGAAGAGATGCAAAGGCTCGAGCATAAGATCGGGAAGGTCCCCAGGATCTTCCAGGAACTCAAGGAGCTGGATCCCGAGCTCTACGGCAAGGTGATGGGCCTTGACCAGCTGGTCTGGGCGGATGGCGCCCTCTCCAAGAAGACCAAGAAGCTGATCGCGATCGCGATCGCCTGCGCCCTTCGCGACGGTCATGCCGTCCGCGCACAGATGGCCGGCGCCAGGCCCCTCGGGATCACCATGCAGGAGGTGGACGAGGCGCTCCGCGTGACGTTCCTCCTGGCGGGCATGCCCGCGTACGTGTATGGCAAGACGGCCGCCGAGGAAATGTTGAAATAACACTGCGTAAAAGGGGACCGTCTATGGAACCCACAGAATCTGTGTATGCACTCCCGAGCCTGGGCGAACCGGCTCCCGAGTTCGAGGCGCTGACGACCCACGGCCCGCTCAAACTGTCCGACCTGCGAGGCAAGTGGGTCATCCTCTTCTCCCACCCGGCGGACTTCACGCCGGTCTGCACGACCGAGTTCATGGCGTTCATGGAGATCGAGGAGGAGCTGCGGCAGATGAACGTCCAGCTCCTCGGCCTCTCCATCGACAGCGTTCACTCCCACCTGGCCTGGGTCAAAAACGTGCAAGAGAAGATGGGCGTCGATATCACGTTTCCCATCATCGCCGACCTGGACATGAACGTCGCGAAGCGCTACGGCATGCTCCACCCCGGCCAGAGCAGCACGGCGACCTGCCGCACGGTCTTCTTCATCGACGACCGCGGGATCCTGCGCACCATGCTCTACTACCCCCTCTCGCTCGGAAGGAACATGCAGGAGATCCTCCGCATCGTGCGGGGTCTGCAGACCGCCGACGAGTACAACGTCGCCACGCCGGCTAACTGGCAGCCGGGGGACAAGGTCGTGGTGCCCGCGCCCAAGACGCAGAAGGAGATGGAGAAGCGCCTGCAGGAGGGCTACGAGTGCAAGGACTGGTACCTCTGCTTCAAGAAGGTCTGACCACTCTTTTTTAATGCTGTACAGCCAACGGAATGGCATGAAGGTCCTCGCCTTTGCAGGCAGCCCGAGGAGGCACGGGAATTCGGAGGCGCTCCTGGACTGGGTGCTGGAGTCCATGGGAGAGGAGAAGGATGTCGAGATCCAGAAGATCGCCCTCGCCGATGTGAACGTCAACCCCTGCCGGGGCTGCAACGCCTGCGAGGTGACGGGACGGTGCGTCCAGCGGGACGACATGGACCGGATCAACGACCTCCTCCTGGAGGCGGACGGCATCGTGCTCTCCGCGCCCATCTTCTGCATGAGCATCAACGCCCAGGCAAAGGCCCTGATCGACCGGATGCAGGTCCACCGCTCGCGCAAGTACGTCCTGCACCTGCCCCTCGTCCCCCCGGAGAAGGTGGGCAGGCGCATGGGCATCTTCCTCTCCACCGCCGGGCAGACCTGGGAGAACGTCTTCGATGGAGCCCTGCCACCCGTGCGGTGCTTCTTCCACCTCGCAGCCGTGCGGGACCAGGACGTGCGCTACCTGATGATCAACGGCGTGGACGCGAAAGGGGAGATCCTGAAGCATCCCACTGCCCGGGAGCAGGCCCGCCGGCTGGGAAAAGACGTGATCGGGCGGCTGCGGGAGATGCAGGCAGCGTAATGGCAGTCCAGGTCCTCGGCATATCGGGCAGCCCGCATCGGCACGGCAACACCGAGACCCTGCTCGACCGCTTCCTCGCCGGGGCGCGGGATGCGGGCGCCGAAACGGAGAAGGTGATCCTGCGGGATCTCGCCTATACTCCCTGCCGGGGCTGCAACCTCTGCCACCGCAGCGGCCAGTGCGTCGTAAAAGACGATCTGCCGGCTCTCTTCGAGAAGATCCTGGGTACGGACGTTCTTGCCGTCGCCTCGCCGATCTACACGATGTCAATTACGGCGGAGACAAAAGCCCTGATCGACCGGGCGCAGGCGTTGTGGGCGCAGAAGTATATCCTGAAGACCCGCTACTACACCCACGAGCATATCCAGCGCCACAAGGGCATCTTCCTCTCCACCGCCGGGCTCGGGTGGGAGAGCGTCTTCAACACCGCGTTCCCCGTCGTCACCGCCTTCTTCGACATCCTGGGATTCGAGTACTACGACAACATCATCGCCAACGACATGGACCGGTATGGCGGGATCGCAGGGCACCCCACGGCGCTCCAGGAGGCCTACGAGAAGGGGCGAAAGGTGGTGAACGCACTGGAGACGCTGAAAAAAGAGGTCTAGAGGTACGCCAGCGATCCGAACAGGATCGCGAGCGAAGCGACGATCAGAACCGCGAAGACGACGGGGTTCCACGCCAGCACCTTCCGGCCGTCGAGAATGCTCACGGGCAGCATGTTGAAGGTGGCGATCATCGCATTTATCTGGAGCCCCATCCTGCCCAGAATCCCGAGAATGCCAAACGGCGGGAAGAGGAGCGCGATGGCTGCAAACGGGATGCAGAGTGCCAGGTTCGTCAACGGGCCGGCCGCCGAGATCCAGCCGTTCTGCGAGCGGGACGTGGATCCATAGATCATCGTTGCTCCCGGGGCTGCGAAGACGATGCCGACGAGCGCTGCCATGACGATTGCGATCAGCAGCATGCTGTTATCCTTCTGGAACTCTGCCCAGTAGCCGTAGTGCATGGCGGTGAACTTGTGGGCCATCTCGTGCAGCACGAACCCGATGCCCACGGTGAGCAGCGATATCACGAAGAAGACCAGAAAGGTGAAGGGGGTGACCCCGCCGCGGACGAAGATCAGGGTGAACGCGACGGATATCGCTATCCATGCGACCAGAAGGTCCCGCCACTCGCGTGCGGGTATACGATCGAGTACACTCATCTGTTCTCAGTATAGTTGTGAGCTCCTCCCCCTTATAGAGATGGGGAGTGAGGCAGCCGACAACTTCCGCCCGCTGCCGCGGGGACGATGGCCGGACCGCACGCATTCGTGCCCCGAATGTGGGCTGATGCTGGATCGGGACGAGGACGCCGCGATATACGCAGACGGGGGCGGCAGTTCGTCCGGGAGTGCCAGTAGAAGCCCCCGGCTTTCGCCGTGGAGATGTCGAGGCGCCTTCTGAATCCAATGCCTGACATTTTTATCTACAAACACCCTGAATCATATGGTATGTCCGTCCAGTCGATCCGGGAGGAGATGGAGGCGATCGATAGCGAGATCATCCGGCTGATCGGGCGCCGGCAGCAGCTGTCGGCGAAGCTGGCCTTGATCAAGCAGGCGGAAGGGCTCCCCATCCACGACGGGGCCCGGAAGAACCGGGTGCTCGAGCGTGTCCTCGACCTCGCCGTGGAGCAGAAGATCGACCCGGTGCCGGTCCAGCAGATCTTCGAGCTGCTGATCCAGATGAGCGAGGAGCGGCAGCGGGAGTGCATGGGCGAGGGGAACCTCCCCTGAAAAAAGTGCCTAGCGGGAGAGCATGGTACCGACGCCGGCATCGGTGAAGAGCTCGAGGAGCAGGTTGTGCCCCCTGTTCCCGTTCAGGATGTGGGCGTTTACTACCCCCTGCCGCACCGCGTCCAGGCAGGCGGTGATCTTCGGGATCATGCCGCCGCTGATCGCCCCGTTTGCGATGAGGGCGTCGATCTCGGGCACGGTGAGGCGGCGGAAGACCCGTTTGCGCTCGGCATCCATCACGCCGTCCACATCAGTCAGGTTGACCAGCTTGTACGCCCCCACCGCGACCGCGATCTTTCCCGCCGCGGTATCGGCGTTGATGTTCAGGCTCCGCCCCTCGCGGTCGATGGCGATCGGGGCGACGACGGGGATGTAGTGGTTGTCGAGCAGGGTCTGGAGCACGGCCGGGTCGACGTGCTCGATCTCCCCGACGTAGCCGAGATCCACCTCCTGCACTTCGTCCCCATTCTTCACACGCTGCAGCTCCATCTTGCGGGCGAGGATCAGGTTGCCGTCATTGCCCGAGAGCCCGACGGAGCGGGCGCCCGATCGGGCGATCCTGGAGACGATCCCGTCGTTGATCTTGCCGACGAGCACCATCTGGGCGATCTCCAGCGTCTCCTGGTCGGTGATGCGGAGCCCGCCGACGAACTTGGGCTCTTTCCCCATCGCCTGCATCTTCTGGGTGATCTCGGGCCCGCCGCCGTGCACCAGCACCACCTTCATCCCCACGTAGTGAAGCAGCACCGCGTCCTGGATGGTGTTCTCCAGGACGGTCTCGTCGACCATCGCGTGCCCGCCGAGCTTGATCACGATCGTCTTGCCATGGAACTTCTGGATGTAGGGCAGCGCCTCCATCAGCACCTCCTCGCGCTTCATGTCGTGTACCTGCCGTTGATCTCCACGTAGCCTTCGGTCAGATCGCATCCCCAGGCGGTCGCCTCCCCCTCGCCGGCGGCGAGATCCAGGGAGAAGATTACCTTCTTTCCCCGCATCGCCGCCCTGGCCCGGGCCAGATCGGCCGTTATCTCGCCGTTCTGGATCAGGGTCGTCCGTTCGTCGCCCTCGCCGATCCAGAGGGAGGCACCGTCGGGCTCGAAGTCGACGCCGGCCCGTCCGGCTGCCGCGATCACCCGCCCCCAGTTGGGGTCTTCCCCGTAGATCGCGCTCTTGACCAGCGGGGAGGCGACGATGGTGCGGGCGACATCGGCAGCCCCCTCCTCGTTCGGCGCGCCCTGCACCCGCACCTCCAGCAGCTTCGTCGCCCCCTCGCCGTCGGAGGCGATCTGGACGGCGAGAGAGCGGCAGACCTCCTTCAGCGCATCCGCGAACTCCGCCTCGTCCACCGGGCCGCTGCGGGCGGTCGCGGTGCAGAAGAGCACGTCGTTGGTGCTGGTCTCGTCCACCACCACGCGGTTGAAGGTCCTCCGTGCCGCCGTCCGCAGCGCCTCGTGCAGGGCTGCATATTCCACCTCCGCATCGGTATACACGAAGGCGAGCAGCGTCCCCATGTTGGGGGCGATCATCCCGCTGCCCTTGGCGATGCCGCCCACCGAGAACCCCTCCTTCTGCACCAGCGCGTGCTTCTGGCAGGTGTCGGTGGTCATGATCGCCGTCGCAGCGAGCTCTTCGGCCGCACCGCTCCTCGCGAGCCGGGGTCCAATAGCCCTCGCCTGCCGTTCGACGAGCGGCAGGTCCAGGTAGCGCCCGATCACGCCGGTGCTCGCCACGCCCACGTTCTCTGGGTCGATATCGAGGACCTCGCCCGCGATCTCGCACATGCGCACGGCGTCCGCGTAGCCGCGCCTGCCCGTATAGCAGTTGGCGCAGCCGCTGTTGGCGATGATCGCCTCCAGCCTCCCCCGGCGAATCCGCTCCATCATCAGCTCGACCGGCGCCGCCCGCACCTGGTTCCGCGTGAAGACAGCGGCGGCAGCGCCGCTCGCCCGGATGAGGGCGAGGCCGTATTTGCCCTCCTTGATGCCGCCGGCAGATACGCCTTTCACCGCGCAGACGCTCTGCATGGTCACTCCTGCCCCGCCTCCCGCGTCATGCCGACTCCCCGCACGATGTCGGCGCGGGTGACGATGCCCACCAGCCTCCCGCCGCTCACCACCGGCAGCCGGGCGATGTCCTCCCGCATCATCACCGCCGCCGCCTCTTCGATATCTTCGCCCGCATCCACGGTGATGGCTGGCATGCTCATCACGTCCCGCACCCGGCGGTCCCCGATATGCGACAATGCCCGTTTGGTCTTGGCCCAGTTGACGTACTCGCGGATGGGCAGCTCGATCACCTCCAGCGGCGACGGCAGCCAGAGATCGTCGCTGATCTCCGGCACCTGGAGGAGCGAGACGATATCCGTCTCCGTGACGATCCCGACAAGGCAATCCCCGTCCAGGACGGGGAGTCCGCCTATCCTGTTCTTCCGCAGCAGCCCGGCCGCCTCCCGTATCGGAGCATCCGCCTGTACGGTGATCGGCTCCCGCGTCATGATCTCCCTGACCTGCATGGCTCCCCTCTCTTAAGGCAGGAGACCGCTCACCCGCAGGCCGTCGGTCTCATCGTAGCCGCACATCAGGTTCATGTTCTGGATCGCCTGGCCGCTGGCGCCCTTCACCAGGTTGTCGATGGCGGAGACGGCGACGACGCGATTCCCGCTGCTCTCGACCGCGATGTCGCAGAAGTTGCTGCCCCGCACCGCCGCGAGCGAGGGTTTCTGGAGACGGACGAAGTACTCGTCCTCGTAGAAGCGGCGGTAGATCTCCTCCACCTCCTCCTGGGGGATCGGCTGCTCCAGCAGGATGTGCGCGGTGGTGAGAATCCCCCTGTTTACCGGGACCAGGTGCGGGGTGAAGTAGCACGGCGCACGGGACCCGAGCCTCTCCAACTCCATCCGCATCTCGGCCAGGTGGCGGTGACTGGTCCACTTGTAGGGGGTCACGACGTCGCCCACGTTGCAGTAGTGGGTGGTCTCGCTCGGACTGTTGCCCGCCCCGCTCACGCCGGTCTTGGAGTCGTAGATGACGGCAACCGTCCGTCCGGCGAGGGGCGCTGCCGCGAGCGTAGCGCCGGTGGGGAAGCAGCCCGGGTTGGAGACGAACGGGGCACCCCGCACCTCCTCCCGGTGCAGCTCGGGAATGCCATAGGGGGCTTTCCGGTACGCGGTGTGCTGGACCCCGTAGGTCTTCTCGTAGATCTCCTGCGGCAGCCGGTAATCGGCACTGAGATCCACGGTGCGTATGCCCCGCTCGAGCAGCTTCGGGACATACTGCATCGCCGCCGTGTGGGGCACCGCGAGGAAAGCAAAATCCGCTTCGACGGTATCGGCATCCAGGTTCTGGAAGGTCAGGTCGGTCAGACCCTTCAGGTGGGGGTGGATCCTGGCAAGCGGGGTGCCTGCCAGTTTGCGGGAGGTGGCGGCCACCACCTCCGCCTTCGAATGCGTCCCCAGAAGCCGGATTAATTCGCCGCCCGTGTAGCCCGAGGCGCCGATAATCGCAATTTCCATACATCAGGTTTGGTCGGTAAAAATTAATGCTTTTGGATGGACAGGGCGTGGAGACGCTCTGCGAGCGTCTCGATCTCCGCCCGGTTCTCCAGGTCGGCCAGCAGATCGGCAGGAAAGATCTCCGTGCCGTGCCGCGCCCCCACGTACGCCCCACAGATGAGGCCAATCGTATCCGTATTCCCGCCGACGCTGGCCGCTCGGGCGAGTATCTCCAGCGGATCGCGGTAGCGGCTGATCAGGTAGAGGGCGAGGGGAAGGGTGTGGAAGACGGAGACGTCGTTTCCGATGCGGCCCAGCGCCGCGTCCAGGCTGATCCCCTCCTCACCCAGCTGAACGGCGGCCTGGCATTTCCCGGCGAGGTGCGGATCCTCCAGGGCCGCACCCTTCCCGGCGAGCGCCACGGCGTCCGGCGCACCGCGGAGCGTGTGGTAGAGCAGCAGGGCGACGGCGACGCTCGCCGCATACGCCGCCGGGTGGATGTGAGTCAGGCTGCAGGCCTTCACCACCCGCTCCCGCACCTCGATGAGGTCGGAGCAGGCCAGCGCGAAGGGTATGGCGACGCAGATGCAGCCGGCGGTGTTGGAGTTCACGCCGCTGCCCCTCAGCCCCCGGTGCAGCATGCGGTCGCAGGCGACGGCGACGGAGGCATCGGGAAACCGCAGGGAGCCCGACGCGTGCATGTCCCGCAGCAGCTCCGCGTGCCGGGCCTCGGTGTAGACCCCGTCTGCCAGGAGCCGCGCCACCAGCAGCAGGATCTGGGTGTCGTCGGTGTACTGGCCGGGGGCGAGGTTGCCATTGGGATGGCTCTTATACGCCCGGCGGTACTCCAGAGTGGCGGAGCCGTACCGGGGCGGATTGCTCTCCCCGGCCATGCCCAGCGCGTCGCCGATGGCTGCACCCAGCAGGCAGCCTTTCCACTGCGACAGCATCACTAGAAACTCTCCAGCCCCGGCAGATAATGGTTATTGTTATGCCGATCGCCGCCGGGTTCGCCGCGTGCCCTATCCGCATGCCGGAACGAGGAGCGTTGGGTCCGATCCGGGATGGCTGGATCCGCCCGACTGCCCGACACCGGGAGGTCAGCACGGCGACGTGCCGGCGTCCCGAGAAGGGTGCGTAATTCTCTTCCGCTGGGCCATGCGGTATCCGCAGACGACCAGCACGGAGTCCCCGAATTCGTCGTCGAGGCGGGGATCCCCGCTGTCCACGTAGAGCGCCGGGGTCTCCTGGAGCTTGTGGGGAGTGCCGACGACGATGATGTTCTCGAGCCCGATCCGGCGGATCGCGGCGGGGCTGATCTGCTGCGTGCCCCGCCCGAGGATGAAACCCTGGGCCCCGATGGGACTCAGGACGATCTTGCAGCGGTTCCCGTTCCCCGTCAGATCCAGGAGGATCTTCTCGTCCATATCGAGGGCGACGAGCCGGCCGTCCAGCACGGCATCTGTGCCGAGCAGGGTCTTCTCGAGCCCGATCCGGCGGGCGATCGCCTCCACGGTGGTGCCGGCCCCCAGGATGTAGAGCGTATCCGGCAGCATCACTTCGGCGATGAACCGTGCAATCTCCTCTTTTGCCCGCTCTTCGTCCGACGACTCGAAGACTGCCTTGCCCTGCTGGACGATGCTGGGGATATAGGGGGTCCTCGCATACCCGTGCAGCCGCGTGGCGAGCACCCCGCCACGGTAGGACTCCTCGTCCACGTCCATCACCTCGGAGTCCCGCAGGGGGGGATCGGGTCTGTTCAGGACCTCCCGCACGGCGTCCGGCGTGACGGCAAAGACGGCCGAATACATCTTCACGCCGGCCGGTATGCCCAGGATAGGGACGGTCCTGCCCGCGACGTCGAAGACGTCCCGGGCGGTGCCGTCCCCCCCGCAGAAGAGGATCAGGTCCACCCCTCTCTCGAGGAACACGCGGCAGGCCGCCCGGGTGTCTTCGGCGGATGTCACCCGGGGCGCCGTATACGCCACGATGTACTCGGGGATGCCGCCCTCCCGCAGGGCCTCCTCCCCCATCGAGCCGGAGCAGCAGAAGAATCGGATGTTCTTCAGCCCCCGGAGCGCCCGCACGGCGCGGCTGCCGGCCCGCGGGACCGCACCGCGGGAGAGGGCTTCATCGACCTGCCGGTCCGTCCCCTTCAGGCCTACGGTTCCCCCCATGCCGGCGATGGGGTTGATCAGGAATCCCACGGTGCGCATGACGGTTCAGGCCACTTTCGGGATGCGGGCGAGCGCCTGCTGGATCAGCTCCACGGGATACTCGTAGTCCGCAAGTTTCCCGCCGAAGTAGGCCTCGTAGGCGGAGAGATCGAAGTGCCCGTGCCCGGAGTTGTTGAAGACGATGGTCTTGGCCTCGTCCGTCGCACGGCACTCCAGCGCGGCATCGATCGCCGCCTTCACCGCGTGGGCGGCCTCGGGGGCGACGATGATACCCTCCGTCCGCGCGAACGTGACCGCCGCCTCGAAGATCTCGTTCTGGTGGTAGGCGACGGCGCGGGCGACGCCGTCGTGGACCAGCCGCGAGACGATTGGCGAATCCCCGTGGTATCGCAGACCCCCCGCGTGGATCGGCGGCGGTACGAAGTCGTGGCCCAGGGTGAACATCTTCAGGAGCGGGGTCAGCCCCGCCACGTCCCCGTAATCATACGTGTAGAGCCCTTTGGTTAGCGTGGGGCAGGCAGCAGGTTCCGCGGCAACGATGTCGGTGTCGGGATGCTTCCCCTTCATCTTGTCGCCGGCGAAGGGAAACGCCATGCCGGCGAAGTTGGATCCGCCTCCGACGCAGCCGATGACCACATCGGGGTAGGCATCCACGCTCGCCAGCTGCTCGCGGGTCTCCAGGCCGATGACAGTCTGGTGGAGGCAGACGTGGTTGAGCACGGAGCCGAGGGCGTAGTTGGTGTTCTCGTGGGTCGCGGCATCCTCTACCGCCTCCGAGATGGCGATCCCCAGGCTTCCGGAGGTGTCCGGATCCTTCTCGAGCACCGCCCGCCCGGATGCCGTGCGGGTCGTGGGGCTCGGGAGGCACTCGGCGCCCCAGGCCTGCATCATCATCTTGCGGTAGGGCTTCTGGAGGTAGCTGGCGCGAACCATGTACACCGAGCACTCCAGATCGAAGAAGCTGGTTGCCAGAGCAAGTGCCGATCCCCACTGGCCGGCTCCGGTCTCGGTTGCCAGGCGTTCTTTTCCCTCCTTCATGTTGTAGTACGCCTGGGCAATGGCGGTATTGGGCTTGTGGCTGCCCGCGGGACTCACCCCTTCGTACTTGTAGTAGATCCGCGCGGGCGTCTTGAGATGCTCTTCCAGGCGCCGCGCCCGGTAGAGAGGGCTCGGTCTCCAGAGCCGGTAGATGTCCTGGACCTCATCCGGGATGTCGATGTGCCGGGTAGTGCTGACCTCCTGCAGGATCAGCTCCATCGGGAAGATGGCCTTCAGATCGTCGGGCGTGACGGGCTTCTGCGTCTGCGGGTGCAGGGGCGGATCCATTGGCGTTGGCAGATCTGCCTGGATATTGTACCACTGCCGCGGTATCTGATCCTCGCTCAGGGGGATTTTCGTCTGCATACAGAGAGTGTATGCAGTGTATTAATATATACATTATGCCCCTCATGTGACTGACAGGGTATTTGTTTTTCCATACTACCAACGCCTGCACGGCAGTGCATAGAAGTCTTCACGGCAAACGATACTCTTCGCGATATCGCGGACATCGCCGGCGGTCCCGCGCCTGGCGTTCATGCCCGTCGGCTCGCACGGCTCCGCTCTTCTTGGCTGCGCAATCCCCGGTGGGCGAGACGGCATTCTGATGTGAGCGGGCCTCTTTAAGGGCGGTAAACTGTCCCGGAACTCGTATTCGTCTCTCGTTTAGTGAAGGAGGCACAGCCATTCCAGAAAGATATTTATATAACGTTTACCTAGTGGGTAGCGGTGATATCATTGCCAGGCGAAGAAATGCTAAAAACAACGACTGACATCCTGGGCACGCTCCTTTGCGCCAGCAATATCATGGGGCCACCGATCGAGGCGGAGAACAAAGTGATCATCCCCATTGCCGGATATGGATTCGGTTTCGGCGGCGGAGACGGCCGGTCCGGAGGGAACTCCGGGGGATCCGGCACCGGCGCCGGTGCCGCCCTCAACCCGACCGCTATCGTTGTTCTGCATAAGGATGTGCGGGGTCGCGAAGGCGTGCAGCTGCTCTCACTCCGCAAGCTCAGTCCGCTGGCAGAGGCGGTGAGCGAGACGATCCCGATCGTCGTCGAGACCATCCCCAAGGTCATGGAGCAGATGCGGGGCACCGTCAAGGATGTCGCCCACGAGATGCGGGGACCGGCCTCGGAGGCAGCCCAGGCGGCACGAGAGGCGGCCCAGGGGATGAAAGGTGCCGCGGGCGGCGCAATGGGCGAGGCAGAGAAGAAAGTAGAGGCCGAATGGGAAGAATGGAAGAAGTAAGGGCAGGATGACCCGGAGTTACGGTTGAGCTGTTGGACGGGGAAAACTCCTTTTTCGCGTGACGTAGAATGGACATCCTGTTCTGGATCCTGGTCATAATTGCCATTCTCATTGTCCTAATCGTGGCTCTTTTCCTGTACATGACCCTGCTCCCGATTGATATTAAGCTGGACTCTGCCAAGTACGGCTATGTGGTGACGCTGACAGTGTCGGTGATACAGGGCATCGTCGGGGTTCGGATTGCCCTGGAAGAGCAGGGGCCGACAGCGGCGCTCCTGTTTGCGGGCCGCCCCTTCTTGGAGTCGAGGCTGCCCCCTCTTCTGGAAGAAGAAGCGGTTGAAGTACCAAAAAAGGAAGAGAAACCCCCCGAACTGGAGAAGCCTCTCCCGAGCATCGATGAGATAGAGTCCTCCTACACGCTCTATGTGAGGCCAAGCACATACCGAGCCCTGACGCATCCCGAAGCCTATCTGGCGCTGCTCTCGCTGGATACCCTGAAAGTACTGCTGGACTCCCGGGTTCAGTATCGCATTCGCAGAGTTCTGCAGGAGATCATCGGATCATTCTCGATCCAGCAAATCGACGTGAGGACGGCACTGGGTAGCGAGAACCCAGAGACTACGGGGCTCCTCTATGGTTACGGAATGGCCGTCCGGGGGATGCTGTATGCCGTGCCCAACCTCAGCATACAGATAGATCCTTCCTTTGACAGGAATGTCCTCGAATGGCATCTTAAGACGTGGGTCCGGTTCAGCTGGCCTATCCGAATCTACATTGCGGTGCTCCGGATATTTTTCGAGCGGAAGGTTCTCGACCTGATCCATAAGATGGTGATAGCGGGGGCAAATGAACAGAGTGCATAGGTTTCTTGTGGGAGAGACTGTTCATGTGGAGGAGAGGAGCCTCATCCTCGTTGCAGAGATACATCTGACCTCTGCGAACGGCGGATGCTTCGGGCAGGCAGAGCCCCATGCCCTCGTCGTTCTGGATGCAGAAGAACTCTACCTGTGTCCTTTCGCTCCGGATCTCACGCTCGGGCAGCTGCTCCAGAAGGTGCCAGAACTGGAAAGCCGCATCCGGGTCGAGCTGGAGAGAAGGAGCGGCCGGGCGGCTCCCCCGCCCGAACGCCCGTAAACCCTGTCGCCCCCTGCCACATGCCCGCGTTCGGTCCGGTGCGTCAGTGAAGGGCGGCTGTCTCCAACATCTTCTTCAGACGGAGCCGGACGACCGTCCCCGCAGCGGGGGTGCCGGGGACCCGATCCTCGACCCAGGCCTTTCCGCCGTAGCGGTCCATGAGCATGCGGGTGATGGACAGGCCCAGCCCCGTCCCGGGGACGGACGTGCTGCCCCTCTGGAAACGGTCGAAGATGCGGGGTTTGAGATCGTCAGAGATGCCAGGGCCCGTGTCCTCTATCGCGACATCGACCTCCTCTCCCCGGTCTTCGACCAGAATCCGTATCTGCACGGACGAACCCCCGAACTTCAGGGCGTTTCCGATGAGGTTGGTGAAGACCTCGGGAAGCAGGTCGTCGGCGTACACCTGCAGCGGCGAGCCCTGGTAGACGATGCGGGCGCCTTCGTGGTGGCGGATCTCGGCCCGGATCACGCTGTCGAGATCGACGGGCCCCAGCGTCGCCTCCCCGCGGTGGATCCGGCGGATGGTGGATACGCTGCGAATGATCTGGATGCTCTTCTCGACGCTCTTCGCCAGCTTCTTCGTGTAGTCCGCCAGTTCCGGGCCGGCACGGTCCTGGATGAGGTCGGCAAAGCCAAGAGAGACGGTATTGGCGTTGTTGATATCGTGGACCATGATGTCCAGGTAGAGATTGGCCTCTCGGTTGGCGGCTGCAAGCCGCTCCAGGTAGAGGTGCTCCTTGGTGTAGGCGCTGTCGAGTTGCTGCTGCAGCATCTCTTTTAAGACAGCGCTGCCGATCTCTCGTCCGACCGACTCGAGGATCGACCTCTCGTCCTCGGTGAAGGCATAGTTCTTCCGGCTGGCGATGTTGAGGGCGCCCACCACCATGGAGTGGGCAACAAGGGGGATGCTGGCAAAGGCGAGTATTCCGAACTCCTCCCGCTCCGGATACCGTTCGCGGTAGTTGTCGATATACAGGGGTTCGCCGGCGACGAACACCTGGCGGTACGGTTCGGCGTGGATATCCAGGATCTTGCCGTCGGGGACGATCCAGCTCGGGAATCCCTGGTAGACCGCCAGCTCCGCCCGGGTCCGGTCCTTGTCCACCAGGTAGATCATGCCTCCATCGATCTTCAACAGTTCGAGGATTTTCGTGAGAGAGGTCTGCATCAGCTCGTTCAGGTTGAGCGAGGAGGCGGCGGCCCCGATGATCTGGTTGATGACCAGCAGCTGCTGGTTCCTGCGTTTCACCTCCTCTTCCGCCTGCTTGCGGGCGGTCGTATCCCGCAGCACCAGGCGGTACCCCTGGAAGATGCCGGCGGCATCGAACATCGGCGTGCCGCTGGTCTGGACGATCACCGTGCGGCCGTCCGCATGCAGCATGGCGTGCTCAAAGAGGGTGAACGCCTTCCGCCCGAATGCCGCCCTGTCGAAGAACGCGGAGACCTCTTTTCGATCCCCTGCAGCGATGAGATCGAAGATGGTCCTGCCGACCACGCTCTCCTGCGGGTACCCCAGCAGATCGCGGACTTTAGGGCTGACGTAGACCAGGCGGTCGTGCTCGTCCGTCTCGCAGATCACGTCGTTGATGTCCTCGATCAGGTTGCGGTAGCGCTCCTCGCTCCTGCGGAGCGCCTCCTCCTTCTCCCGGGATGCGGCGAGGTTGGCCTCCAGGTTCTGCGTGGATGCGTACAGCCCCAGGACGACGATGGAGATGCCCGCCAGCTGCAGGAGACCCTCCAGATCCGTGCTGAGCAGATCGGGTTCCGAGGTGAACTCGTCCAGGAGGTCGATCAGGAGACCCAGGGCGAATACACCGATCCCCAGCTCGATCGTCCGGTTCTTCAGGCGGGCGATGAGAATCAAGGTGCTCCCGATCCCGATCAGGAACAGCGCTTCGATGAGAATATCTTCCCACGCGAAGGGGGGCTTCAGAGGAAAGGCGGCGAACCAGAGGGGCACCAGAACGATGGCGCATGCCAGAAATATCCACCGGTGGTTCTGTCTATCCGCCATGTCAATCTCTGCAGATCGCTTCTGGTAGAACTACCAATCTGTTCTTTTATGAACCTTGTCAATTCGAGATTCTGCAAATCCTCGCCGCGGCTCCGTTGAAATACCGATTGGACGCGAATACTCCGTATCACCTTCACGCCGATGAGATAGGGATATCTCCGGCGCGCTCTCCCGTCACCGCCGGCATCGGGCGTCCGCGTGTGCGATCGGAGGAAGGGTGATACCCAACGGCCCTCAGGGCTCGATCCCGATCCGAAAGTCCGTCTGCCGGTGTGTCCGTGACGGACAGCTTCTCACCCTTCGTGCGGTAAAGCCCATCTCGGAGGTCAATGCAGCTGCACCCTGGTCGATGCACCCCAGACTGGACAGAATCCGTCAGACCCCTTTGGGCAGTCAGCTGTCCCGTATTCAGGAGGCTCGCCTGCGGAGCCGGGAGGAGTTGTGAGCGGAATAAGTGCACCCTCTCTCCCAACGAATCCGCCCCCTGGTGTGCAATATGGCCGGTGTATCGAAAACATGATATCGGTGTTGTGGACCCGGGATTGAGTCGCCCTTCTCCTGAAGAGGGAGGATGGATGCGCATCTGATCGGGCGGAACAATCTCGTGCGGGGGCAGCACGAAGAGAGAATCGCCATCCTCATATCCAGGGCATCGCACGGGGGGTGAGGGGGATTCCCTGCCGTGCGACAGCCCGGGTTCTGGCAAGCAGCGGTTCAGCACACGGAGGCGCGGTCAGGTATGGAGCCGGTAGCCGGATCTCTCACCCGCTCGCCCCTCTTCGATTCAAAAAGGCCGGGGCGCAGCACGTGTGCACGGAACGGGAATGGACGGATGCAGCTGCAGAAGGTATGCCAGCGATCATTCCCGTTCCTTCCGGATCCGTTCCGACAGATACTTGGCCAGGCTGAAGATGCCGTCGGTAGTGGGATGCGTCTCGATGAACTCCTCGAAGTCGAAGACCGTTCCCCCCTGCCGCATGAGGTGTGCCAGGTAGTGGAGGGTGATGGCGGCGCCCGGCGCCGCCGACGCGGCACCGCAGATCCGTCCGCTCCCGGCATCCACCATCAGCTCCGCAAATCCCGTACACCCGCTCGGAACCGACCAGAACGACCCCGGGCCGGCGGGAGCGGGAACGGATGCGGAGATGCCGGCATCGATCTGCGGGAGCGAGAAGGCGAGATCGTTGCCCAGGCTGATGGACTGCGGTATGTATCTGTAGTTCATTCTCCGCTCCTTCCCCAGAATGTTGTCCGCTGCGACGATCCCTTCCATGCGTGCCACGGGCGTCAGATAGGGCGGGCCGGTGACATCCCCGCAGGCGTATATGCCCTCCACGCTGGTGCGCATGCGGTCGTCCACGCAGATCTCGCCCAGGGGGCCCTTGAGAATCCCCTCGACGCACTCCGAGCGGGGCGTGAGCCCGGGCGCCAGGAAGACCGCGTCCACCTCGACCTGCTCTTCCGCACCCTTCGCCTCGACGGTCACCCCGCTCACCGATCCGTCGCCATCGACGGATCGGATCTTCGAATGTTCCCGGATATGCACCCCCTCCAACTCCTTCTCCGCCTGCCTCCGCAGCGCCGGGTCGAGCGTCTTCAGAAACCGGCTCCGGCAGATCAGGTGCACCTCCGATCCGAATGCGTGGAAGATACTGGCGAACTCGACGCCCATGATCCCGCATCCGACGATCGCCATACGTTCCGGGAGCCGGTCCATGGTCCCCAGGGTGTGGGGATTGTACACGCCGGCAAGGGCGGTCCCGGGGACATCGGGTATCCGCGGGCGGGATCCGGTGGCGATGATCGCGGCCTCGGCCTCCACCTTCTCCCCATCCACGTAGACGTCACGCCCCCGCACGGTTCCGCTGCTGCCGTAGCGGATGGTCACGCCGGCGCTTCTGGTCTCCGCATCGAGCACGCCCTCGATCTTCCTCTGGATCTCCTGCATCTCCCGCACCAGGCGGGAGAAAGAGACGTTCGGAACCGTATCGATGACCTGCAGGTCGGAGAGCAGGCGGGCCGTGCGAACCAGGCGCGCCACGTCCGAGAGCGCGCAGATCACCATGCAGCCCTGGTGCAGGCACTGCCCGCCGATTCGCCGCTCCTCGATGAGCTCCACGTCTCTGCCCGCATGGGCGAGCCGCATCGCGGCGAGCCTTCCCGCCGGCCCGCCCCCCAGTATCGGGATCATGCCGGGCTAAAGTACCTCCACACCCTCGTCCATGGGCAGGGAGAGGATCTCCCCGCTGAATCCGTTGACCTCAACGATCTTCTTCCCCCGAATCTGCCATACCGGTACGTACACCATATCCGTATCGATCCGGATATCTTTCCGCTCCGGCTTGAAAGCCTTGTCCTCGTAGAAGATCGCATCGCCCCTCTCCGTCTTGATGCGGATCCGCTGTGTCAGCCGCTCTGTCAGCTCGTTGATGATCCCCTCCTCCACATCCTCTTTCCGGCTCCTGGGGCCCACCAGCTCTGCATCCGCCGGTATCGCCGACGTTTCCGCCGTATCCATCGGCATCGCTATCCGCATGCCGTTGATGGCATTGATCGCGCCTCGATCCTCCGTCTTGAAGCTGATCACCCGATCCTTGAAAGGCTTCTCGCCGTCGCTCACCACGCGGTACCGCCAGTGAGGGATGAAACGGAGAGCCGGCTGCCCCTCGATGCCGGCAATGCGCAGGGCCCGCCCCGCTTCCACCCGTACGGGAAGATGCAGAACCTCGGGCCCCGTCGCGTCCTCCTGCGGTATAACGGAGATCCTGCCCCGCTCTTCCGGCCGCTGCTGAATTACGGACGGTTCCAGGTCGATGACCAGCCTCTGGCCCAGGATGGTGGCGAGGGCAGCGGCTCCCGCGTACCGCATGAAGTCGTCCTTCTTCCAGACGATGCAGGTATCGGCGCCCGTCTCCTCGGCGAGCGTACAGAGCAGCTTCCTGCATACCAGCGTCCTGTCGCCCTCCTCCAGGCGGAAGTTGGTCCGATCGAACTGCTCTATCTCCTTCGCATCGTCCGAGAACATCGCGACCAGGCATATCTGGTCGTTGGAAGCCGAGAGTGCCAGGGGGTCTGCCAGCTCCTCGATCGTATAGTGGGCTGCTTCGAAAATGCGCTTTAATGCCTCCCTTCCGGAGTTCCGCATGCCTGTATCCATTACCATTGATATTCCCGCAGGAGTATACAAGGTTTATTCTATGAGCGTGGCTGTAAATAGCTGGAATTTGGCGTGTAATCTGTTTTCGAGCTGTAAATAGTGGAGCACCGGATCCCCGCGCCCGATGCCCGCATGAGGTGGGCAACGGGGTGCGACGCCGCTCTCGAGCTCGCGAGTGGTATTTTTACAGGACCGCACCGAGACGGAGCGGATGCGAGGCCAATTCGGGATCCGCAATTCCGAAGGGTCGAAATCGAATAGGAATAGCTATATGGAATTCCTGGATGTATACTGTACGTGCGGACGCATGACACCCGAAGCGAACCCGTGCGGGAAGGGTAAACCTCTGCGGTTCATCAACACCGTGATCGAGGAGTATGCAATGCAGGTGACCTACGACCCTGCAGAGGATACCGGCAGGATCATCTACAACCTGTCCCTCATCCGGGACGAGGATATCGACTACGCACTCTCCGCCCTGCGGCAGACCTACCGGGCGGGACTCGCTGTCAGCGACCGGGTCCGGCTCGTGCGCTCGAGGGAGAGCGTCGATGGCTATACGGTTCCCGCAGGGTGCACGGCCGTATGCACCATGTGCACCATCACCCTGGACGGACTGCTGCTGAAGCGGGGAGTGCCCTACAACGCGATAGGCGGCGGCATCGTGGAGATAGAATCGCGAATGCCGAAACGCTTCGTCCACTTCATCCTCTATGGCAATACGACGATCGATCCCCTGGAGGTGCTGGCATCCCAGGAGTCTACCTCCATCGCGAACGTGATGCGCCAGGGCAGCGGGCTGATCCTCGGGAATATGCGGGAGTGCCACATGGAGGCGGAGATCCTGGTCGGCGAGCTCCTGGACGAGCTGGACGCTCAGGGTTTCACCGGCGTGCTGGACCTTGGCGTTCCCAACGTGCCCCTGCTCGGCGTGCAGGTCAGCCCCCAGTACATGGGGATCGCGATGGTGGGCGGGACCAATCCCATGGCAGCGATCAAGGAAGGAGGGCGGCCGGTGGTGACCCGGGCACTGAAAGGCCTGATAGATATCGAGAGCATGGAGCGCATTCGGGAACTATAGGTCTCCTCGTATACCAGGCCAGGATCCGGGCAACGAGACTCTTCTTATTGTATTTATGGGGGAACAGAACCACCTACATCCCCTTTATAGTCGGCCAGCCTCTAGGTCTAGCGGAGGTGGTCCGGAGAACACTGATGGTGTTCGGGCATTCCTGCGGGAGACGCCACCCCCGTCGACGGTTACCTTAAGGATCTGAGAAAAATGGACACAAGATGCATACCCGAACGCTATACGGTGGTTCTTCGAACACGTTTTGGGATGCCGTACCACGACGATAAACTCGCACGGCAAGGTATCCAGACCGAGGGCATCCCATCAGCGATACGGCTACCCGCAACCGATTGGCCCGCGAGTATCCACAGGAGTTAGTCGACTATCGCCGCAAGCCTCTCCGTGACCGCATCCAGTTTCGAAATGCCTGTACATTTTAGAAGATCGGCTATGGGATGACGGGCGCAGACCGCCTATTCATGGTCCACGGTGCTATCGAATTCCCAGAGAAAGAACGGCAGAAGCTGAAGAACCAGAACCTCTCCCCCCCAGGCCGTGAACGAGTTCGAGCAGCTGGACGCGGGGAAGCTTGCTGCGATTCTGGAGCAGATGCCGTTCCTATACCGCACCGTCATCGTCACCTGCTCAGCCTCGGTATGCCGCATCTCCGAGCCCTTGAAAGTGAAGATCCATGGCGACCTGAACCTCGATGCCCAGCCGGCCGAGATCCGGCTCCGCTCCTCCTACAAAAAAACGATGAAGCACGAACGGTTTTCCTATCGGCTGAGGCCGTAGAACTCGTGCGGATGTGGCTAGCCCAGAGAGAGCGGTGGATACGGTCCCTTTCCACGCCCAAAACCGTGGATGACGATCGCCTGTTCCCCGTTTTACGGGGTAAAGTATGGGGGCACCGGACCCGGGCATTGAAGAAGTTCGGGCTAGATCGCTGCAATCCCGAGACCTGCCTGCGCACTCTTAAGGCACAGGTTAATGGGATGTCGTAGGTTCTCAAAGGGGGTCTTGCACTACTTGAAAAAGAATGCAGAGAGGAGAGGCCGTTCACGATGACCTCTTATGTGAAAGAGCGGTTGGTAGCATTGTGATACTACTATCTCAATGCAGATAGCGTCTCCCATTGCTCATGCTATCGTGGAGGTCGAATACCAAGGTCTTGTTACACTCATAGTAATATATGTGCCCGCTTCTCGCTTCCGAACGATCTATTCAAAAAATTCCATTAAAAGACTTCAATTTCGAAACCAATCAAGGGAAGGCTCAGCCTTGCAGATCTGCATGGCGAAATTATTATATATAGCACTGGCACCTCCCGCATCTGCTCTGGAGGGGATTCAGAGCTCTTAGGGTGCTATCAGCATTCTTTTTTTTTCAGTACACGGCAGGGCAGCAGTAGGGGCGGTAGCAATGAACCGCATAAAAAGAGGTGTGTTATGCAAAAAACGATGTATGTTCTGTTGAGTATCTTCGTGATTGTGGCAATTATGGGGGTTGGAATTGCAGCAAGACCTAGGACGATACCTCCGGATCAGGCAGCTCCCTTCTCCGTCCTAGGGGATAAGATTGAGGATCTGCAAAGCCAGATTAATGATCTTGTTTCCCGCATGGTAGCAGTAGAGGAAAAGAATACGGAGCAGGATACATCAATTGCTGCACTGGATACCGCTGCGTTACAGGATCAGATTGATGATTTACAGGCCGAGAATGATGCTTTAAACGCTGAAATTGATGATCTCAGGTCATCCATCCCAAAGATTGCCCATGTGGCTTATCATGGTGCAATGTTTGGCACGGAATGTCCCCTTCCTGAAGGATTCACGTTTGACGATTGTGAAGTAATTATCACGCCATGGACGGAATTTGTAAATACTGGAAAAGATTCTGACACGAATATTGTAAAAGATTACGTCGTCCATAAATGGGTGCCTGGAGGTGATGAGGTTATTGTTGGCGGCGGGTTTGGAACCAGGACGTATAACGACGGCACCACCGAGGATTATGAAGTAGATGATTGGGTCAACGTTGACATCATATGCATCAAATAGATATTAAAAATCGAAAATGACTTTTTTGGCTTTTTACGGCATTACGCACCGTTTTCACGTATCTTCCCTTCCAAATTAGTAGTGAAAGTGGAATGGCGAGCGGGGATTCTTTTTTTGCCACCCCTCTCTCAAACCGTTCTCGATCTCTCTCACCATCTCTTATGGAACGGTTCGGCAGGCCAGGCCCCTTCCGTGAGGGAGACGTTCTGTTAAAGAGGCAGCAATCGCGGCAAAGCCCTGGCCGAAGATCTGGTCTAGGGTCTACTGCATTTGGCAGAGTGCGTCGATTCTTGCACCACACCTAGCAGGCCCTATCGCTTACCTTTGGGGGAGGCCCCTCCCCCCAAACCCCTCCCGATAGACCCTGCTCCAGAACTCAAAAGAGATGCCCTCTCACCCAAATTGAGGAAAGGGATTCGGTTAAATCTGTCCCCGTCGTCGCCTCTGCATCTCACGCTTCTATACTCAGGCCTATTGCATTCCGGGGATAGGGCTTCAACGAGTGTGTAGGTTCGCTCCCTCCCTCGTCAGTACGATAGTCCTGCTCACGGATGCGGGCAGCACTCGGTTCGAACGCTGCCGTGGGAGGGATTTTCATTCAGACTCGCTCGTCCCTTCGACAGAAGCCCATTGTCGGGGTTCAATATCTCGCGCCTCTCCCACAGGCCCTATCGCAGTGACGCGAGAGGCTGGAGGAGCTGGAATAGCGCCCGTATCCCTTCACGCGCATCCGGTGGGCAGAAGGGAATCCTGCCAGGCTGGATTGCCCTCATGGAGAGTCCGGCACGGCACCGCTCGCGGGACCTTCGCCCCCATGGAGAGAGATGATCTCGTCCGAACATTTCGAGCCCTTCGGGCATACCCGAAGACGAGCCTCACCGCTGCCGCAGCAGACTCGGGGGAGCGAGCCGTTTATGCTCGCTCTTCTGCACCAGCTGGAGCACCTGCTCCTGAATCTCCGAACGGGGGGTCCAGGTATTTCCCTCCAGTTCCGCGAGGGCGGCGTCGATATCGGCGTAGGCAAGGCCCAGTTCCCTCTCGTCGGTCTGCCCCTGCCAGAGGCCGGCCGACGGCGCCTTGGAGCGGATGCGCTCCGGTATCCCGAGCTCCGCTGCCAGCGCGTAGACCTCCGTCTTGTAGAGGTGCAGGATGGGCTGGTAGTCCGCGGCGCTGTCCCCGTACTTGGTGGTGTAGCCCAGCATGTACTCGCTGCGGTTGGACGTGCCGCAGACAAGCCGCTCCTCGCGGTTTGCGGTGTAGTAGAGCAGCGTCATGCGGATGCGCGCCATCAGGTTCCCCACCAGGTAGGGGGTATCCTGGAAATCCGAAGTCTGCCGGAACGGCTGCAGCATCGGTTCGATCGAGACCTCCATCCAGGCGATCCCGAGCTGCCCGCAGAGGTCGCGGGCATCCTGAAGGTCCTCTTCTGCTGTCACCGCGCTCGGCATCAGAAGCCCGAGCACATTCTCGCCTCCGATCGCCCGTGCGGAGAGCGCCGCCGCCACGGCGGAGTCCACTCCCCCGCTAAGACCCACCACGACGCCCCTCCTGCCGCTATCCCAGAGGGTATAGCGGATCATCTGCTCGATCCTTTCTGCCTGGCAACGCATATCGCACAGCATCCTATCATCTCCTAATAGGTTCCGATGAATCTTTTTAGAGTTTCGTTCCTGCCCATGGCTCGGTGTCTCCCTCCTATCCGGTTGCCGGTTGCGGGCGGCCGGACCCGATTTTCCCCGCTCGATCCCGAGCACTGCAACCCCGCTCCTCCGCTATGGCATGGATGGTGCAGATGCCGATCGGAGCGATGAAAAGGGAGACGTGGAATGCCAGACCTGGCTCCTAGGCACTTCGGCGCACATCGTCCAGGATCTGGCAGGCCCGACAGACGATCCCGCAGGGTTCTCCGCAGCGCTCGCAGGTGCGGATCGCCTCCGCCTCCCGCTCTCCCCGGCGGAGATCTTCGCCCAGCCGCAGGAGTGCGTGTTTGGTCGACGGGTGCCGGTAGGTGTAGGCGTTCAGCAGCTCCCGGACCTCCGTGCGAAGACCGCTCTCTGCATAGGGGCACCGCCGCATGTCGTAGCCCTCCAGATGCAGGAGGGCGTAGAGCGCCACCTCCCGCTCCGGTACGGTCCGGAACGGCTTGATCCGGGGAACGAACTCCGGATGCGGCGCTTCCTGCCGCGTGAGCCGTTCCGCATCCCCCCGGAGCACGTTCATCAGCACCGTCTGCGCCTCGTCGTCCAGATTGAATCCGACCGCCAGCTTGGTGGCGCCGTGCTCTTTTGCTGCTGCATTCAGGCTGCGCCGCCGCAGCACACCGCAGTAGGAGCAGGCCCGATCCGCCCCTCTCCTCCGCACGATCTCGTCGAGCGTGGTGCCGAACTCCTCCTGGACCGAGATGGAC
>JAXDAH010000151.1:0-16054 GCA_034679905.1 Methanomicrobiales archaeon
CGCCCGTCAGCACCAACCAGAACCGGGACGCCACGAAGGAAGAGTCCGGCTAGGCGCAACGGCTGCGTTTCAGGCACGATCCGACGCTCATCGGGCGACCTCTTTTACGCGCATTCGCACCTTCCTATCGTGAGAGCCATCAGTGCGGTCATGGCAGCCACCACCGTGAAGGCTGCGAAGAAACTGACGTTCTCCGCGACCTGGGCGGCGATATAGGGGAGTATGGCGAAACCCGCGTAGTTCGCGGCAGAGTACATGCCCATCAGCACCCCCTGCGCGATCCCGCTCTCGGCCAGGAACGCCATCTGGGAGACGATCACGAATCCCGCGAACAGCCCGATGACGGGAAATGCCAGCGGCGTCAGGAACGAGCCCATGACCCCGATCGCCATCCCGATCGCGGAGAGGCGGATCGTCCGGACGGGTGCCAGCTGCCACCGCGGAGAGACCAGAACGGCTGCAATGGTCGCCAGGTTCATCGTGGCGAGTTCGAGACCGAGGAGAGCGGGATCCCCGCCGCTGAACTGGGGATAGATCGCCGGGATCGCCCCCGTGACGCCGAGCAGCACCACAGCGGAGAGGTAGAGCCAGAGGTATCGCTGCCCGAGGTGGAGAATGTTCGGGATGCGGAACTCGCGGCGATCGCCTTCGGAGAGACCTCCGCCCAGCAGGAGAGGGATGAACGAGAAGATGGTGAAGAAGGCAACCCCTCCGAGCACCGTGGATGCAAGGGCGTTCAGCCCGCCGGCAATCAGGAGCCCGGCGAGGAGACCCAGGTTGAGCGAGGCGAAGAAGTAGCCGGAGAGGCGGGCGTGATCCTCCCGCGAGTTCACCCAGGAGAGGCCGGCTGCAACGAAGAGCCCGGCACCGATCCCCTCGAGCAGCCGGCCCGCCAGCAGCGCGAGCCCCTGCGGGTAGAGCAGGATCGCGGCACCGGATACGATAGTCAGGACGAGCCCGGCCCGGATCAGGATCACGCGCCCGATGCGGTCGCTCGCCACGCCCGCGGGCAGGACGGTGAGGAGCGCCCCCAGGAAGTAGGCGGCGTAGATCGCCCCCTGGAACGAGACCCGGTCCGAGAACGCGGGTAGAACAGGCACGACCGCGTTGGAGAGCGCCATCACCCCGAAGATGCCCAGGAGAACCGCCCACCGATCTCTCATGTCAGATCATGCGGTAGGTCTCGAGGTTCAAGGGGGAGTGCGTCTCGATACGGTAGCGCTTGTAGATCGAACTGGCCAGATCGATCGTCTTGTTCTCGTCCCCGTGAATGGTGAAGATCTTCTCCGGGCGGGGCTGGACGTGGCCGACGTAGTTCATCAGCTCGCGCCGGTCCGAGTGCCCCGAGAAACCGTCGATCGTCACGATCTCCAGGTTCACCATGATCGTCTCGCGCCCGCCGAGCGGCAGCTCCCGCCATCCCTTCTGGATGCGGCGGCCGATCGTGCCCTCCGCCTGGTATCCCACGAAGACGAGGGCGTTCCGCTGATCCGATGAGATCCCTCGCAGGTACTCCATCACCGGCCCGCCGTTCAGCATGCCGCTCGTGGTGACGATCACGCAGGCGCCGCCCTGGATGACACGCTCGCGGATCTCGGGAGAGTCCACCTGAACAAAGATGTCCGAGAGGAACGGGTTCATTCCCTCGCGGAAGATCTGGTTTCGCAGGTCCGGGTTCAGGTACTCGGGATAGGCGGTATGGATCGCCGTCGCCTCCCGGATCATCCCGTCCAGGTAGATCGGGGTCTTCGGGATCTTGTTCAGGCGGATGCCCTCCTCGAGGGCCAGCATGACCTCCTGCGACCGCCCGACGGAGAAAGCGGGGATGAGCACTTTGCCGCCGCGGGAGAGCGTGGAGGTCACCTCCTCGTAGAGCTTCTCTTCGGCCTCCTTGCGGGAGGGTTGAACGTCGTTGGAACCCCCGTACGTGCTCTCGATGAAGAGCGCCTCCAGCCTCGGAAACTGGGTCGTCGATTGGCTGAAGAGCCGGCTCTTGCTGTAGTTGAAGTCTCCGGTGAAGGCGACGTTGTAGAGACCGTCTCCGATGTGGAAGTGGGCGATGGCGGAGCCCAGGATGTGGCCGGCGTTGTGGAACGTGAGCTTGATATCGGGCGCGATGTCGGTCACATTGCCGTAGTTCAACGCGATCGAGCGTTTGATATACTCCTTTACCTCGTTCGAAGTGTAGGGTATCTTCTCGTTCTCTTTGCGCAGCACCTCCAGGTAGTCGAGCTGCAGCATCGCCGATAGATCGCGTGTGGGAGGCGTGCTGTACACAGGTCCCTCGTAGCCATACTTATACAGGAGGGGGATGTATGCACAGTGATCCAGGTGGGCATGGGTCAGCACGACCGCGTCCAGCTGGGTGAGGGGATAGATCTCTGGTACATAGAGGTAGGGCGTACCATTGCTGTTGCCCGGCTTCTCGCCGCAATCCACCAGAATCTTGCTCTCGGGTGTGGAGAGGAGGAACGCCGCCCGGCCCACCTCCCGGCAGCAGCCCAGCATGGTGACCCGAGCCCACTGGTCCTTGCTGGTGATATCCCGGTGGATCCGCCGCCCGATGACCCGCAGGAACTCTTTGCGCTCATCCTTGACGGCTCGGAGATACTGCCGCACCTGCTTGATCGTCGAGGACTCGATCGGCGGCGTCCGCACCACCTTCGGGGTCCAGCCGATGTGCCGTGTTATCTCCCGCAGCGTCGCGCCGTTCTTCCCGATGACCACGCCGGGCTTCTCTGCCTCGATCAGCACCTCCCCGGTATCGGCATCGAAGAAGACGTCGGTGATCCCCGCGCTCTCGGCGACGACGGAGCGGATCTCGTTCAGCGCCATCTCGGGATCCTCCAGCACGTTGGGGCGCACCACGATCCGCTTCCGCAGGTCCCGTGCCAGCACCTTGATCAGATCCGCCTGTTCTGCGAAGACCTTCGGGTCGTCCGTATAGATGACCAGCTCCGGCCCCTCGAATTCTACCTGGGAGACAGTAATCCCGCGGGGGACGATACTGTTGATCTTCTCCTTTAATTCCTTAAGCCTCTCCTCAATAAGCATACATATGTCCCAAAAAAGAGTTTTTACATAGTTGAAGCGACGGATGCCTTCGGTTTCACGACGACGGTGGCCTCTTCGTACTTGTCAGCGGTGATCACGACGACCGAGATGTCCTCTCCCGAGGCGATATCGCGGCGCATGGCGGCCTTCAGGGCGCGGATGGCGAGATCGGCCGCATCCTTCTCATCCATGTCGGTCCGGTACTGGTCCTCCAGCACGCCCAGCGCCATCGGGGAACCGGAGCCCGTGGAGATGAACTCCTCCTCCCGCGTCGCACCCCCGAGGGCATCCACCGCGTAGACGCTCGGCCCGTTGCGGTCGTAACCTCCCACGAGCAGCTGCACGTAGTAGGGGAAGTAGCGGTTCTGGTTCAAGTAGTTGGAGAGCAGCGTCGAAGCGGCCGCCACGGTGATGGGCTTTCCCCGCCGTATCTCGTACAGGCTGCACTCGACCGTCATGATGCGTGCCAGCTGCTGGGCATCCCCCACGCCGCCAGCGATGGTCATCCCGATGCGGTCGGCGATGCGGTAGATCTTTTTCGCTTTCTTGCTGGCGATGAGGTAACCCATCGTTGCCCGCTTCTCGGTCGCGAGCACCACGCCGCCGTTGAAGGTCAGGCCTACCGTGGTGGTACCCGTCATCGTCTGGGGATACGTATCGGACATATAGCTTCCTCCGAATGGTATAAACGCTGGAAATTATTTAAAAGTGCTCCAGAGTATAGAATGACAGCAAGCAACTTAAATATTGTTGTTACTCCTCGTTCCTGCAGAGCACTTTGATGAGTTCGCGATCGAACAGCATGGCGACGAGTTCCTTGTCGCTGTTCACCACGGGGAGCTGATCGACCCGGGCCCGCTTCATCTTCAGGGCGCAGTCGCTCACTTCGGCATTCAGGGGCACCATCACCACGTTCTTGATCATGGCGGACTTCACGGGGCGGGGCGGCAGTTTGATCCTGGAGACGCCGTAGGTGAGGGTGTGGAGATCGCGGATGCTCTCCCAGGTCCATTCGTCGTCGTCGGTGCCGTTGCTGAAGTCGCTCGTCTGGATGCTGTCCTCGACGCTGGAGTTCCGGATGAGATCCCGTTCGGTGATGATGCCGGAGAGCTTGCCCTCCTCGTCCAGGATGGGGATCGCGTCGAAGCTGGAGATCTCCATGATCCGGCCCACGAGGCAGAGGGGGGTCTCCTCCCAGAGGGCGAACGTGTGGCTGGTGTAGAGATCCTTGATCTCCTTTTTGATACGCATCTGCGCGATGGCGGTGATCAGGTCCGCAACGCTGATGATGCCCGCCAGACTGCCGTCCTCGACCACCGGCAGGCGCCGCACGTTGTGCTCGATCATCAGGCGTGCAGCCTCGTCCAGGGGGGTGTCCCGCGTGACACTCACCGGATTCTGCGACATCAGGAGCCCGAGCTGGGTCTCCTCGGATTTGCGGAGCAGATCCTTTCGCGTGATGATCCCCACGAGTTTGCCGTCCTTGAGCACCGGCACGCCGCTGATGCCCGTCCGCTTCAGGATCTTCAGCACGTCGTCCCGGTTGCCGGGGATCTCGACGCTCACCACGTCGGTGGTCATGAAGTCGGCGACGGTCATCACGACTATGATCTCACCACCAGGGTCGTTACGGGGCTGTACTTCACCACGTGCGAGCTCACGCTGCCGATCAGCAGGCGGTCGATGTTGCTCTTGCCGTGGGCACCCATGACAATCAGGTCGGCTCCCAGCTCCTCGGCCAGGCGGATGATCTCGTTGCCGGCCCGGCCCTGCCGCATATGGGTGGCAATCTCCAGGCCCGCCGCCTTCGCGGTCTGCCGTGCAGCGGAGAGCGCATCCTGCCCCTCCTTCTCCAGCAGCCCGTAGATCACCTCCCAGGTGTTGTCCATCGGGAGCGAGGAGAAGAGACCGGTCTCCACCACGTAGACGACATGGAGTTCTGCCGACCATCGTTTGGCCTCGTCAACGGCCTGCTCCAGAGCCTCTTTGCTGGTTTTGGAGCCATCAATAGCCGCAAGTATCTTGCGAAACATACACACCCTCGGAAAATGAGACTACCCTTAATTATTTACATGAAGTACATATAACGTTTTTCTCGATATTGCACCTGGTTACCCGTTTTACAATAGTGGAGCACCGATCCGCGCTGAATATAAGGCTGGATCGCGCGGGGTCGATCAGAAGGAAGTTGGCGAGGGCGTCTTCCTCGATAAAGAAGGAGCGGGAGAGCAATCGGGAGCCCAGCACGGCGGCGCGGATCAGGTCGCGGGGATCGAGGCGGTAGACGTAGTGCGCAAAGGACATCTCCGCGAACATGTCCGGCTGGACGAACATGACGTTGTCCGTGCCGAGGAGGAGGGTGCAGCCGATCTCCTGCATGCGGCGGAGCGGGGGGTGTGCGGCATCCCCGGCAACGCCGAGGATCCAGTTGGAGCGGGGGCAGACGGCGATCGGGATGTCGCGATCCGCACACTCGGCGAGTTGCGCGTCCGTTGCATGGGTGCAGTGGACGAGGAGGTCGGGCTCCAGGGCGAGCGCACGGTCCACGTCGGATGCGTCCCGCTCGCCGGCATGGATCGCCACGAGTTTGCCGGAGCGGCGTGCCTCTTCTGCCAGCGCTTCGGCGGAGGCGACGTCCCGTATACCGGCGATGCCGATCCCGTCGCTCTCCCGTTCGCCGCCCTCGCGCCCGAGGATGACGGGGGCGATATCGAGAGCGGCGAGGGCGCTGCGGAGGGCGAGAACTCCCTCCGCTCCCCCTTCCCGGAAGTCGGCAAATCCGTGCGTACCGGATGCGAGCATCTCCTGCAGGCTCGACCGCATGCCGGCGATAAGGCGGGATCGGTCGGTTGCAGCCAGAATGCGGTGCTTGAGGCCATGAGGCGGAGCCACGAGCGCATCGAGCGATCCCTGCAGCGGGATGTCCATGGCGACGGTATCGCCGACGTGGGTGTGGGCGTTGAAGAACGCGGGGCAGATCCAGACCTCGGGGACGCTCCGCGCCTCCTCGATGCAGGCGATGCGGCCGCTCTCCACGTGGATCCGCACGCTTCGCTCTTCCAGATCCTCCCCCAGGAGCGCGTGGCCGGCATAGACGGTCGATGACAATGGCGGCACCTGCTACTTCTTTATATCATGCGAAAGAGAATATCTTTTATGGCAAAGAAGAGTGGCGGAAGACTGATCTCGTCGGCAGGTCTCGTCAACTACTACGAGAGCGAGGACCGCCGGGCGGTCCACATCAATCCGGTACTGGTCATCGCATCCGCGATCGCGATCGGGGTATCCATCTACCTCTTAAACCTCATCTACTAATCCATACCTTTTCCGCCGGATCCTAAAAACACGCTTCTGGTCCTCCTCCAGAAAATCCCCATTTTCGAGGCCTGTCAAAGCCGTCACGGTCTTCCCTTCCAGTCCGCAACTCCAGGCTACCGGGCAATCCACTCTTCCTGCACGGCAGGCCGGTATCCCCGGGATCGCTCCAACCGGTAGAGGGGATATCGGTGGAAAAGCAGAGTATACAGTATGGTGCATCCTGCCATCCTCGGCATCACGGGGATCGTCGCGGCCTTCTTCCTCATCCCTGGATAGGTGAGACGCTGCCGTGAAGAGGGGCAGATCTTGGAGGGCTGTTCCCCCGGGAAGGTTCGGAATCCGGAGGAATTGGGCATATGGGAGGGGGGATACCTGCCCATCCTCGGATGCAGAGACCTAGAATCCTTTTTCTTGAGTTCTTCGTCCCGGCTCTGCCCGTGCTACTCTCCGTTGCCTACATGGGCGGCGTCCTTCACGCGTCCATGCTGACGGCTCTCGGGAGCCGGCGGTTCGATGCCGCCAACAAAACTCCGCACGCGATCGCGGGAAGGGGGATGCTGACTGGCCATGCTCTTTTTTAAGCGCGGCAATCGGGGGCCATTCCGTTCAGAAGGAATGGATGGGCGGGAATTTAGGAATCTATTTATCCAGACAGGCGTATCTACCGTTAATAATGTACCTTGTCATTCGCTGTCCGGGGTGCAAGGCCTTCAGCTATGTAGACCGGTACCAGCGCTGGAAACTCTGCCACGTATGCGGGGCGACCATCAATATCAACAGTATTCCCATATACCTGGAAGTTCGGGATCACCACGAGGCCGAGAGCGTGGTGAGCCAGCTGGAGACGTTCCTCCACGAGACGGGGAGAAAGGATCTCTCGGGGGAAGAATTGCAGAGACTGCGGGAGAGCTACCTGCAGTGGCTGCGGAACCAGACCTGATCACCAGAGCTTCCCGCAGCCGGGGCAGACTGCCGTCACCCGCCGGCCGCAGTGGGGACAGAAGAGCCCGATTCGATCCCGAACCTCGAGCGGCCCGCCACACTTCTTGCAGTGTATGTTCGCCTCGAAACCGCAGGAGTGCTTGAGCATCAATCCATATATCGGTAGTTCCGTATAAAAAGAGTTCCTTTTCCTCTATTGGCGATATCCCCCTCGAAAACGGTATATGGCGGCTTCCCTGCCTGTACAGGGGCGGTGCGGATCCTGCGGAACGTGGGAATCAGGTTATAGGCCGTCCCGTGCACGGTGCACGTACCGCCCGTCATGTTGCCGCAGGGGCGGGAGCAGTCGCCGCCTATGGTGAGCTCGCCGCCCTTCATCTCGACACCCGGCATATCGCCGGCATTGCCGTGAATGGCGACCGATCCCCCGGCGAGGTACTCCGCCGCGAAGTCTCCGGCGTTCCCATGGACGATGACGGTACCGCCCCGCATGCCATGCTTCTCCCCGCGGTAGCCGGACGCCAGGTAGTGGCCGGCATCCCCATGGCAGATCACCGTTCCCCCCCGGAGCTCGCGCGCGAGCCAGGGGTCCGCGTTCCCGCCGATCTCGATGGTGCCGCCGCTCATGAAGTTACCGCAGTGCATCCCCGCCGAACCCTCGATTGTGATACGCCCCCCGTCCATGTACTCGCCGATGCGCTTGACGCGTGAGGTGTCCCCGCGGAGGATCACCTCCACCTCCGAGACATCCCGCGCCTCCCCCTCCACGGTGACCGTGAAGAGGTCGGTGAGCCGCCGCTCCTTGTTCCCCTCGAAGACGCTGAACGCCTCGCCCTCGAAGAACGTGCGGGGGAGGATGCGCTCCGCCTCGATGGGGATAGTGGGCTTCTTCCGCGGTTTCGCCAGGAGGATCACCCGCATCATAGCTCCGCCTCCGTCTCGATGCAGATGTTCCTCTTGATGTAGGCATCCTGCACGGGGTAATTTCCCATCCGCACCGTATAATAACGGGCGAACTTCTTCATAAACTCCGGATCCCGCCCCATGTCGTACTCCTCGGAGATGCGGGGCTTCACCCAGATGGTGCTGTTGTCGCCCTCCACGACGACTTTACCCTCCCGGCTCACCAGTCGCCCCCGCTTGACCGTAAACCGGGTCTGCTGGAAGCCCTCGATCACCCTGCGGTACTCGGCGGAGGGATCGGTCTCCCCGATGCGGAGGGGGTAGACGGCGAGATCGGCCTCGGCCCCGAGCCCGAGGTGCCCCCTGCCCAGCGGGAGCAGCCCCAGCGCCTTCGCCTGCCCGGCACGCGTCATCACGGCGATATCGCTCCAGTCCAGCTCGCGATCTATCGCCGGCAGTGCGATGCGGCGCTCCGTATCGGGATGGAGAGTGGCGAGCTCCGCGTCGCGGTACTTCCGGCTCATGAGCAGCCCGATGATCTCGGGATACTTCACGAAGGGGGCGCCGTTGGGGTTGTCCGTCGAGAGGAGGCACTGCCAGGGGCTGCGGGCCAGGAGGGCGAGCTCGAGGCCCACCGCCCACATGACGCCGTTCACCGTGCTCTTCTTACTGTAGTAGACCGGGATGATCCCCGATCCCGTCTCCAGCTCCACGTCGTGGTTGGACCACTTGTTGTGGTGGAGGCGGTAGAGGTTGAACTCCATCGGCCCGTCCGCCGTCATCGTCGTCGTCTTGCCGAACATCACCTGCCCCATGTCCATGACGATCTGGGGGCGGTCGTTCACGGCCCGGGCGACGAGATCGGCCCGGGAGCAGATGTCCTTCCAGGACGAGCCCCCGTAGGCGTGGAACTGGCCGTGGGTGGCATACAGGCTCTGCCGCTCTGCGTTCAGGTCGGGGATGTGGCGGAAGGTGTCCACCGTGCACCAGGCGTTCCCCGGCACGCCCAGGCGGTTGCAGTGCAGGTGGACGGAGTGCGGGAGGTGCAGGAGCTCGTTCGCCCGCACCAGGGCGGTGACGATCTCGATCGGGCTCACCTCGAAGTGGGGGACCGGGTCGTGGATGCACTCCACGTTCTTTCCCCAGCCCCAGGCCTCGGTACCGCCGGGGTTGGTCAGCTTGATGGCAAACCCCTTGACCGCGGCGAGCGTCCAGCCGACGATGGCGGCAGCCCTCTTTATGTCGTTCTCCTTCACCGCCTCCATCACCGCCCAGTTGCCGTCGAAGAGGGTGTTCGCCATCGTGTCCTGCAGGGGCGTCGCAGAGAACTCCTCGTGGGTGTGTCGCGCCTCGAGCGGGGCCATGGCGCCCTCCAGCACGGTCGTGTAGCCCATCGCGCTGTAGCGGTAGCTGTTCCCGTAGGTGGTGGGCACGCTGTAGCCCGAGGTGGCGTGCATCCTCCCCTGCCGCGCCGTCCGTCCCGCCCGCATGTCCTCCGGCATCATGTAGCGGCCGAAGTTCACCTTGGTGCCGCAGATATGCGTGTGCGAGTCGATGCCGCCGGGGAGCGTGAGACAGCCCGCGGCGTCGATCACCTCCGCGCGGTCGCCCACCGACTCCACGATGCGGGCGTCCCGGATCGGGATGTCCATCGTCTCCCCCAGGACGCCGTTGATCGGGTCGATCACGCAGGCGTTGCGGATCAAAAGTTCGGTCATCGCCCCTTCGCCTCCTGGATCCGCTCCAGGATCTGCTGGAGAACGGTGCGGTCGTCGGGGTACCCGAGATCCAGGATCTTTCGGGTGCGGATGGGCACGCCGTCCATGCGGTAGGCGGTCCCTTCGGCATCGATGCCGGTCACGGCGACCGGTAGCTGGAGCTCGGCAAAGGCGGTGGTCGCGTTGGGGTAGGGGTCGAGCTGCACCACCGGGATATCGGCAAGATGCGCCACGGCGGAGCAGGGGAAATGGGCCGCCGGGTCGCTCGCCACCACCAGGCAGGCGTCGCACTCCCGGCGGGCCAGGAGATCGACGGCGCTCGTCTCGCCGGGGTTGTACCAGGCGATACCCCTGGAAAAGTCCACGGCGAAGGGATATCCCGTCATCCAGGTGCAGACCTCGTTGAACCCGTAGACGTTGAAGTGCCCCCGCATCGGCGTCAGCGTGAACTTGGTGTGGCGGTTCAGCTCGTCCACGAGCTCGATCGCGTTGCGGATGTTCTTGTATTTTCCCGCCGTCTGGGTCAGCCCCATCCCGAAGAAGAGGGCGCCGTACTTGGCCGTCCTGCAGATCTCGGCGACCCGCCGCAGCTGCTGGCGGGAGACCCCGGCCACCGTGGGCGGCACCATGTCGTCTTTGCCCCGCACCATCGCGCGGATGGCGGAGAGCACGGCGTAGTCCCCGCCGGGCTTTATCCTGATGAACTCGTCGGCAATCCGCGCCGTATCGGTCCGGCGGATATCCACCACGATCACGGTGCGGTCGCGGTGCGAGTTCTCCAGGAAGAACCCGTCCGTGTAGGTTGTATAGCGGCTCATGTGGCGGGGATGGGCCTCGATGGGGTTGCAGCCCCAGTAGAGGATGACGTCGGCGCGGTTCTTTACCTGCCCGAGCGTGCACCCGGGGTGGCCCACCTCCTGGATCGCCAGGATCGAGGTGCCGTGACAGACCGAGGTGGTGGCGTCGATCACCCCGCCCAGGATCTCCGCCAGCTGCACGCCGACACTCTGGGCCTCGCCGCAGGTGCCGCTCCAGCCGTAGAGCAGAGGGCGATCGGCATCCAGCAGGATCTCCGCCGCCCGCTCGATGGCGGCGGCATGGCTCTCCTCCCTCCATGCCCCGCCGCTGCGGCGGATCGGGGTCTTCAGCCGCCCCTCGGTGGTGAACTTGTGCGCCCCCAGTTCGCAGGCGTTGTCCACTCCCAGGATCCGGTTCTCCTCGACGGTCACCTCCAGGTCGTCACAGAGGCAGCCGCAGAAGGTGCAGACGACATCTCTATGAATCGTAGGGGACACCCCCCAGGCTCGCCATCAGCTCGCCGACGGTCGGCGGCTCCTCGTCCGTCGGCACTACGTCCACCCAGACCAGCTTGAAGTCCGGCATGCCCGTCCCGTGCGTCTCTGCGGAGATGAGGCGGTTGGCGTAGGGTCCATAGGGCACGAAGATGGTTCCCCGCTCCACGTCGTCCCGCTCGACCAGCCGCAGCACCACCTCACCATCCATGCTCCGCACCCGCACGTTCTCCCCCGGCAGCACACCGAGATCCAGCATGTCGAGCTCGTGCAGGGCACAGAAGGAGGTCGCGTCGCGATAGCCCGGCGTGTACTTGAACTCGACTGCACCTCCCTGCCGCACGGTCCGCGCAGTGTTCAGCAGGAGCCGCATGGCTCTGGCCCCTCCTGGACGGGTTCCAGGATCCGCTCCACGCGGATCGCCCCGTTCGGACAGGTGTTCTCGCAGGTCTTGCACCCCGTCGTCTTCTCCGCATGGAGGATGCAGTGCCGCCCCTTCTCGATGCGCATGATCACCTCGTCGCTGGCGCTGTGCCCGCCGTACGCGATCTCGGGGTCGATCTCCTTGTTGATCGGGCAGGAGACCACGCAGTTGCCGCACTTCATGCACCGCTCCGGATCGACGTGTATGTGGAACCGCGCCCGATAGCCGCTGCGGTCGCGGCGGCGAACCTCCAGGATGCGGCCCGATGCAAGGACATCCTCCGGGCAGACCTCCACGCAGAGGCCGCAACGGATGCAGTGGCCCGGGGAGATCCGCGGCTCCCAGCCATTCTCCGTCTTCGTGACCTCTATTGCCCCCGGCGCAGGGCAGATCATCATGCAGCTCAGGCAGTGCGTGCACTCCCTCTCCGTCAGCGCGGGAAAATCCCGGAAGTGAGGAGGGGTGACGAGGGGGGCCGTCTTCGCAAAGAAGAACCTGTGCAGCCAGTCGCGGCGCAGGAACTCCTTCAGGTACCAGAGGATCGACCGGGCCATTCTCACCGCTCCGTGCAGGCGACGCAGGGGTCGGAGCTGATGAACGTGGACGTGATATCCGCCGCCGAGAGGACGCCCCGGATCATGTAGTGCGCGCATGCTTCGATGTTCATGATGGAGGGTGTCCGGATGGCGATGTCCGCGATCCTGCCGTAGTCGTCCGTCTTCACGTAGTAGGTGAGCTCGCCCCGGGGCGCCTCCCCCGCGTGGCGCGCCTCGCCGCCCCGCACCTCGCCCCCGCCCCGCACGGGACCGGGCCGCATCTCCGCGAGACAGCGACGGATCAGCCCGATGCTCTGGGCGACCTCGTCGAACCGCAACATGGTGCGGGCGTAGTTGTCCCCCTCGGTGCGGGTGACGGGGGCAAACCCGAGTCTGCGGTAGGTCGGGTGCTCCGTCCGCAGGTCGACGGCGATGCCACTCGCCCGCGCCGTCGGCCCCACGGCGTGGGCAACCCGCGCGTCCTCCGGAGAGAGGATGCCGATCTCCCGGCTGCGGAGAGCGATCAGGGGGCCGTCGCGGAACATCCGCACGAACCGCGCGAGCTCCTTCTCAACGTGGTCCAGCCCCTGCTGTACCGCTGCCGCGTCCCCGTCCGAGAGGTCGAACCGCACGCCACCGGGCACCATGTAGGAGCAGGTGACCCGCGCCCCCGTGACGCGCTCCAGCTGGTCCATTGCCGTCTCGCGGAGGTTCAAGAGATACATCGCCAGCGTCTCGTGCTCGATCGTGTAGCAGTAGGAGAAGTTGGCCAGGATGTGGCTCTGGATCCGGTCGAGCTCGTTCACGACGACGCGCAGGTACGCGGCCCGATCGGGGACTGCGATGCCGCTGATCTCCTCCACCGTCTCGATGTACACCATGTTGTGGATGACGGAGCAGATGCCGCAGATGCGTTCGGCGAGGAACATCACCTCCTGCCAGGGCCGACCCCGCATGATCCGCTCGATGCCCTTCTTGACGTAGCCGAGCTCCACCTCGGTACGTACCACGGACTCGCCTCGGGTCTCGCACTTCAGACGGGCGGGCTCCTTGAAGCAGGGGTGCAGCGGCCCCAGCGGAAGCGAGACGTCCACGGTCTTCTTCATCGCCGCTTCTCCTCATAGTCCCGGAAGATCGCCGGGGCGAGCGAGAGGATCGCGTTCAGGAGCTCCGTCGGACGCGGCGGGCAGCCAGGCACCTCCGCGGCGATCGGGATGTGCTTCGATACAGGGGGATCCACGTACGAGCCCCGTCGGTTGAAGACGCAGCCGGAGATGGGGCAGTTCCCGACGGCGATCGCCACCTTGGGCTCGGGGATCTTGTTCCAGATCGAGAGGAGCTTGTCCTCCCACTGGGGGGTGAACGCGCCGGTCACCAGGAGCACGTCCGCCTCCCGCGGATTGTTGTGCACGTAGATGCCGTACTGCTCGATGTCGTAGCGGGGCGCGAGCATGGCGAGGACTTCGATGTCGCAGCCGTTGCAGGAGCCGACGTTGACATAGCAGACGTGGATGGACTTCGAACGGACTGTATTCTTGATATCCTGTAGGAGGCTCATGGGCTGAGCACCTCCCGCACTTTTTCGATGGCGGCTTCAACGGCCCGATCCTCGGAGAGACCGTTTGCGATGTATCCTTTGGTCTCCGATACGATATACTGCATGGACGCCGCATCCAGGAGAGGTATATAGCGGGTGAGCAGCTCCTCCCCCAGGCTTCTTTCCACCGCACCCCCCGGGTCGCCCCGGACGAGCCAGGCTTCGTAGCGTGCCGGAAGGTTCTCTAAAAGGATCATGTCGAGCCGCTCCATCAGCAGCCGCCGCAGACGCTGTTTATCGATCCCGTAGCGGCGGGCAACCTCGGAGACGGTCCAGTCGTGGCGCGTGCTGGCGAGGATGTTCAGCTGCATGCCGCGCAGATCCTTCTCGTAGAGGAACTCCATTCACACCACTCCTGTCAGTTTCAACGCAGTGTATGCCGCGAAGAGCAGGACCGCGATCCAGAGGATCGCCATCTCGCAGGTCTGCAGCCGATGCTCATCGCTCCCCCACGAGACCGTGATGGCGATCGCGAGCAGCGCCAGCACGCCGATAGTCTGGACCTGGAGAGCGGTATTGTCCACGAACTGCAGCACGGCAACGATCCCGTAGACCAGGGCGGCGGCGGCGAGCGCCACGCGAAGCAGGCTCAAGAGACCACCCCCAGGACCAGGACGTAGACCACGATCCCGGCGGTTGCCAGGAGCTGAACGGTGACGGTATCATAGGGGGAGAGCATCGGGGTGAGGGCGCAGACGAACGAGAGCGACAGCAGGATCAGGAGCATGGCGAGCAGCGCCGCCCAGAGCGGCAGGCTCCCGATGAAGATCAGGGTGAATGCATAGAGCAGCACGAAGGTCTTGAGGGCGAACCCCACCTCGAGCCCCGCCCTCCAGACCCCGAAGTGCTCTGTCCTGTTCCCGCTCACGATCTCCTTCGCCTCGATGACGGCAAAGGGGCTGTAGTGCATCTTCGAGAGGAGGACCAGGTACATGGCCAGGGCTGCCGGGGGCGCGAGGAGCAGGAGCGGACCGTGCACCGCCTGGTAGGCGAGGATATCGGAGAGCATCAGGGATCCCGTGAAGAGGTATACCGCCCCGATGGTGGCAAAGAGCGGGATCTCCGAGGCGGCGGTCATCACCGAGCGGATCGCGCCGAACTTGCCGTAGGGTGAGCCGGAGGAGAGCCCCAGCCCGTGCTCTACGATCTTGTGGAGCATATAGAAGCCGAACAGCAGCAGGATGCTGCCCGACGCGAGGAGCACGAAGAGGGAGGCGCTCCAGATCGCGATCGCCACCAGCACTACCGCGACGAAGAGCGACTGGCTGGCGGTCTTCGGGATCCACGTCTGCTTGAACGAGAACTTCAGGGTGTGCAGGATCTCCTGCCAGACGGGCGGGCCGGGCCTCCCCTGGATCCGCGCAATCACCTTGCGGTGGATCCCGTGGAAGAGCAGCCCGAGGAGCGTGGCGGAGACGAGGTATTCGATCATGTCAGTACCCCACGAAGGGGATGTCGTCCTCCCCCTCCTCTGCACTCCACCACAGCCCGAGAGAGGCGATGAAGAGCGGGAACAGGGTGACGAGCCCGATCTCCGCGGCCCAGAGCGGGAGCAGCTGCAGCGCTGCCAGGGCCGCTGCAGCGAGGCAGGCGATGCCCGAACCGGCCGCCAGTGTACGTGCGTTCTTCTTCTGCATGTGTGTCACATCGATACGACAATCTCGACGACCCGCAGGAATATCAGGAGCGAACTGACGTGGATCATCAGGATGAAGGGGGCGCCGGGCGCCCGTGTGATCTCCGCCTTGGCGATGTAGAAGGGGGCCATCCCCTCCCCCATCACCCCGAGGACCAGGAAGGCTTTGGCGATGAGGGGCACCTCGACGGCGCTCCGGAAGAGCTCCCACAGGCTGAGGGTCCCGGTGGTCGCCAGGGTGATCGCCGCCCCCCCGAAGAGGGGGACGGTGGCGATCATGGCCACGATCCCGTACTGGAACGCGGCGTTCAGCACGTGGCGGATCCGGTAGGCGGCGACGATGCCGATGTTGGTGATCCCGACCATGGAGGTGAAGAGGGTGAAGTTGAAGACATCCCCGCTCGCCATCGCGCCCATGGTGGCAAAACCGCAGGCGATCGCCATGAACCGCTGGAACCTGAACTCCTTCTCCTGGATCTCCTTGGCGTAGTAGGCGTCGCCGCCGAACGCGATGTCCACCTGCCGCTCGGGTCGCGCCAGGAGCACGAGGATCGTGAATATCAGGGCGAATGCAAAGAGGCATGCAGTGTAGGGCGTGAAGTAGTTCACGATGTCGCCGAACTCCAGCACCAGG
>JAXDAH010000152.1:0-16503 GCA_034679905.1 Methanomicrobiales archaeon
GAGGGGGTGCGCCCCCTCCCCCTCCAAATCCCCACCCCCCTTGGGGCGATGGGGCCTGTCCCAGGGCATCGAAGACGGATGGGATTCTCTACAATCTGTTCTGAGTATAATCCAGATCTTTCTGCAATGAGCTGAGGGGGGATTTACGCGGGGTGATCTCTTTAAATCTCTGAGAGGTTCTGGCGCCGAGGTCGCGATGGATGGACATGGGGATGCCATCCTCTTTACCTGCAGCACAGAACTGGGATCGGGGATCGGCATAGTGCTACGGGAATCCAGACCGCGATTGGACCGGCCCTCCAAACGTGAGATAGCGTGAGTTCAGATTGCCGGGAAAAGGGGCCGTCATACCGCAGGATACCCGAAATCTGCTCTTCTGCAGTGGCAGCAGAGCGATACGCGTTTTGATAAAGTATATCTCGATCCCATCCAATATTCGACTTGGATCGGTGCCGGGCATAGAGTTTCGGGAATGGCCGAGAGATCCAGGAACGGATTGTATGGCAATTATTGAGGGAATTCTCACGCTTCTTGTCGCGATCGCTATTGCAGTTGTATTGTACTGGCTCTTCAAACGCGGAGTTGCCCTGATCGTCAACGCGATCGTCGGGATCGTCATCCTGTTCCTGATCAATCTCCTCAACCTGATGAGCATCTTCGGCCAGCCGGACATACCCATCAACTGGCTCACGGTGCTCATCAGCGCAATCGGCGGCCTTATAGGAGTGCTGATCATCGTGCTGCTGCACCTCGTCGGGATATCGCTCGCGGTGTAGTTCCGCTACCGAACCAGCACGATAGGGTTAAATAACAGCGGAACCTCCAAGCTAGTGAGGTATAAGGATGTGCAGTGTCGGCGGACCCATGGACGTTGAGTACAACGAACGCGTGAAGGGCAAGGATTACCGCTGCAAGGAGTGCGGCGAGCGGTTCAAGGGAGTCGGAAGAAGGCCCGTATGCCCCAGCTGCCAGTCGGATAACGTCGAAGCGGAATGAAGCAGCCGCTTGCGGGCGAGCTCCTCCTTCTCGAAGGAGAATCCTCTTTTCTTCTGATCGGAAGAGCGGAGAAACGGTTTCTGCTCTACATCGAGAGCTGCGAGCACGAGTACTGCGAAGCGGTGCACCCCGACGATCTGATCGTAGTCTCCGCACCCGAAGGGGGACCCATCGAGCCGGCGGCGATGCTCTTAACACTCATCCGCCGCTACCAGCTCCCCCTCGTCATCCTCCCGAAAGAGCATCCCGGCTCCTCCCGGTTGAAGCTCGTTGTGGCGGTCGGCCCGGAGATCCAGCTCTCCTGCGGCATCCGGCGGGGCACGCACCCCGAGCAGCACCTCCTCTGCGCATCGGAGGAGCTCTCCGGTATCCGCCTGCGGGGGGAGGCGGGTGCGGCCGTGCTGGAGAATCTACCTCCCCATATCCGCATCCGCCAGCTGGATGGGGACGACGGGCTTCGCGCCGCGTGAGGATGCGCGGGAGTGGAGATTGCTCCCCGTTGTCGCAAGCTACGCTGGCGGGAGCTGCGGCTCGATTCTATTCTATGTATTTTATATAAATTCCAATATTGCACTCGCTTTATTGAACGGGAAGGGGGTGAACGGGATTTTCCCCCTTCGGCCTGACCTTAAATAAAATAAAAACAAATATATGGATACTTTCCTCCAAATATTGTTATGCTGTGAGAGGAGGGTTGGATGAAAATTGAGGTTCTAAAAAGCATAAAACAGTCTGAGGAAGAATATACCACGCTTATTCATGAAGCGAAGGCCGACCGGGAGCAGAAACTTGCTGCTGCCAGGCTGGAGGCCGAGCACCTGATCGCCAAGGCGCATGCCGAGGTCGAGGAGTACCGGAAGCGCCGGCTCTCCGATGCTCGCGACGAAGCGGCGAGGAGGCGTGCGGAAGCGATAAAAGAGGGGAACGCGAGAGCCGAGTCCCTGCGCAGCAAAGGAATGAAAAACCTCGACAAGGCGCTCGCACTGCTGACGTCGCGATTCGAGGAGCAGTTCCATGCTAAAACCTAGAACGATGAGCCGTCTGCTCATCGTCGCCTCGAAAGAGCAGATGGCTCCCATCATCCGCGAGCTCTACTCCCACCGCATCTTCCACATCAAGGATCACGTGGAGGAGAAGGGCGGGGAGTTTGCGGAGCTCTCCATCGGGAAGCCCCTTCCGGGCGCGAGCGAGGCGTCGGCGCAGCTGGTGAAGATCCGCTCCATCGAGAGCACCTTTGGGGTGAACCCGGAGGAGCTGCAGCCGAAGACTCGCCGCTCGACGCGGGAGATCCGCTCGGCGATCGACCGTGACCTTGCGCGGATCGCCGACGAGATCGAGGGGCTGCTCCTGGAGCGCTCGAGGCTCGAGGCGGCGCTACGGGATCACGAGCAGCAGACGAAGGAACTCGAACCTTTCGCAGCGGTTCCGATTCCTCTCGAGCTCTACCGCGGCTACGCCACGCTCGCCGTCTTTACCGGACGGGTCCCCCGGGACGCGAACGTTCCCGTACCCCACGAGAAGTACTTCTCGGCGCGGAAAGAGGGGAACTTCATCGCGCTGTTCGTCCCGAAGGAGCACCAGGGTGCTGCGGAGCAGGCGCTCCTGACCGCCGGCTTCACGCCGCTGCCCGTCCCGAAGGGCGAGGGCATGCCCGAGCGGCTCCTGAACGAGCACCGACAGGAGATCTCCCGGATCACCGCCGAGATCGTCCAGGTCGAGGAGCGCCTCCAGAAGATCAAGGCGGAGCAGATGGAGTTCCTGGCGGCATCGGAGGAGGTCCTGACAGAGGATGTGGAGCAGGCGTCAGCCCCGCTGCGGTTTGCCACGACGGACCAGGCGTTCATCGCAGAAGGCTGGGTTCCCACCGAAGAGGTCCAGCGCCTGAAGTCCGGCATATCCCTGGCGACGGACGGGAGAGTCTACATATCCGACCAGCCGGTCGGCATGCACGATCCGGCTCCGGTGGAGTACGACAATCCCTCGTTCGCCAGGCCAGCGCAGGCCCTGATCGATCTCTACTCCCGCCCGCGCTACAACGAGCTCGACCCGACGCTGCTCGTCTCCGTCATCTTCCCGATCTTCTTCGGGCTGATCCTGGGAGACGTCGGCTACGGTGCGATCCTGCTTGTGGTTGCGCTCGCGTTGCGCAAGTTCCTGACATCCCCGGAGGCCAGGCGACTTATCACCGTTCTCCTGTATGCCAGCATGACCAGCATCATCTTCGGGGTGCTCTTCTCCGAGTTCTTCGGTTTCGCGATACCGGGACTGGAGCCGATACTCCCCTCGAGGCATCTCTCCATCGGTGCCGAGGCGCATGGCGCAGGACCCGATCTGACGGGTCTTCTCATGCTGGTGATATGGATTGGCATTTTTCAGATCACGCTCGGGCGTTCCCTGAACGCGTACATCCAGTATCACCACCACGGATCTCGCGGACTGACCGGGCAGCTGGGGTGGATCGCCGTGATGTGGGGCATTCTCATCATACTCTGGTCGCTATTCCCCCTGCCGCTGATGCCGGACCTGACCGCTTCTCCGGCCGTGATTATGGGTCTTTCCATACCCGTCATCATCGGAGCCGTGCTGCTCCTGCTGGGCATCGTCGGTATCGCGATGGAATCTGCACTTGAGATCGTCGAACTGCCCACGATCATCAGCCATACGCTTTCGTATGCGCGTCTGGCTGCCGTCGGGCTGTCTTCGGTTGCCATTGCAATGGTGATAAACCTCATCGCCATCGGGATGATCATCGAGCCTCAACTCGAGGAGCTCTCGGCTGTTGGTATTGTGTTCATAATTTTCGGGATCGTTGTCCTCGTCATCGGGCACCTGGGGAATACTGCCCTCGGGCTCATCGGAGGGGGACTGCAGTCCCTCAGATTGCAGTATGTCGAATTCTTCACCAAGTTCTACCGTGGTGGAGGCATCAAATACAACCCATTTGGACTATTAAGACGATTTACGGAGGATTAAAACATGGCAGTAGAAGGTATGACAGTTGAAATGATTGAGGCATCGCAGGCAGGAATGGTGGCACTCGGCGCAGGGCTCGCCGTAGGGCTCACGGGTCTTGCGACCGCCATTGCAGAGTATAGCATCGGTTCCGCAGCTGTCGGAGCAACCGCCGAGAACAAAGACCTGTTCGGTCTCGTGCTCATCCTTACCGTCATCCCTGAGACTATCGTCATCTTCGGGCTCGTGGTTGCACTGCTGATGCTGTTCTGAGACGGAGCGAGCGATGGGACTAGAAGCTGTCGTCAGCGACATCCGACAGAAAGGCAAACAGGAAGCCGAGGCGATCCGAGCCGAGACGCAGCGCGATGTCAGCGATATCCTTCAGGCAGCCCAGGCACAGGTGGAGGAGATCAAACTCGATACCGAACGCCAGGTACGGGAGCAGACTGCCCGCATCATCGACCTCGAAGTCTCTTCCGCCAATCTCGTGGTCAAACGACAGATCCTGAACACGCAGAAGGAGCTGCTGGACCAGGTGTACCGGCAGACGCTCAGCGCCGTCGGAAACCTCCCCGAATCCTTCCACCGCGGCGCACTGAAAAAGCTGCTCGTGCAGGTCGCTTCTGAGATTCCGCAGGGAGTGGTCCGCGTAAACAGCCGGGATCTGCCAGCGGCACGGCAGCTGCTTGCCGGGGATCCGGCTCTCGCCGGCTACCGGCTGGGAGAGCCCGTGGATATCGAAGGGGGCATCATCGTGGAGAGCGAAAGCGGAGATATCAAAGTGGATCTCAGCTATCGGACGTTCCTCGACCAGATCTGGGAATCCGGTTTGAAGGACGCCTCGGACATTCTGTTTGGCTAGAGGGGGATCATGGCCGCACTCTTAGGTTCGGCTCCGTACATCTACGTAACCACGCGGTTGCGGGTGCGGAAGACGAAACTGATTCCCCGCGAGGAGTACCTCCGCATGCTCCAGATGAGCCTCCCCGAGATCACCCGGGTGATCCAGGAGACGGAGTACAAGCGGGAGATCGACGAACTCAGCTGGGCGTTCTCCGGCCTGGATCTGGTAGAGGAGGCACTCTCCTGGAACCTGGCGAAGGAGTATCAGAAGGTGCTGGAGATCCTGCCGGCATCCCTCCGCCAGATGACAGAAAGTTATCTGCGGCGCTGGGATATCCAGAACGTGCTCACCATCCTGCGGGGGAAGGATCAGGGGCTGCCCCAGGGCAAGATCAAAGAGGTGCTGATCCCGGCCGGGGAGCTGGACCGACCGTTCCTGGACCGCCTGCTGACGCTCGACGCCTCCGAGACTGTCGTCGATGCCCTGAAGGGGTGGAGGCTGTACCCCGTGCTCGCACGGGAGTACCCGCGGGCAGTCGAATCCGGTTCGTACGCGCGCCTGGAGAACGAGCTCTACAAGCAGTTCTACCAGGACATGCTGGTCGATGCCCGGAGCGGGATCAAAGGGGGCGGCAAGTTCCTGGATTACGTCCGGCTCGAGATCGACATCCGCAACATTCAGAACCTCTTCCGCCTCCGGGTGCAGCAGGAGAAGGGAGATGTCCGCGAGATCATGGTTCCGGGAGGATCCTTCTCCATCGAGGAGCTGCAGGAGCTCAACCAGATCGAGGGGGCCGATGAGTTTATGGATGCCCTGAGGAAACGAGTAAGCAGCAGATCTCTCTTGAGTGTCCTGGAGGACTACCTGAAGAGCGGCGCTATTCCCACAGGCAACCTGCACGATGTCGAGCTGGCCCTGACCCGCGTGCAGCTGCACCAGATGGAGCTGATGTCCAAGCTGCATCCGTTCTCCATATGGCCGATCCTGGCATACCTCGAGCTGAAACGCTACGAGATCGTCAATCTGCGCGCGTTGGCCCGCGGAAAAGAGGCAGGACTCTCCAGCGACAGAATCCGGAGCTACCTGGTGATCTGAATGGAGATAGCAGTCATTGGCAGCAGCGAGTTCATCGTGGGATTCCGGCTCGCCGGGATCCGCAAGATATACGCCGCAGACAACGAGGAGAGGTTAAAAGAGCATATCGCCAGGGCTCTGGAGGATGATGAGGTCGGCATCCTCGTAGTGGACAGCAGAGATATGGACAGGATCCCTCCCCGGCTTCGGACGACGCTCGAGAACTCGGTCAAACCTACCGTGATCGCGATCGGAGGCGAGGAGAGCGGCATGTCCATGCGAGAACGAATAAAGAGATCAGTGGGTGTTGATCTGTGGAAGTAGTGAGTCTAGTAAAACCCAAAAAAGCGGAAGGCGGTGTTCTCAGGCGGATCTCCGGACCCGTGGTCACCGCCGTGGGCCTGGATGCCCACATGTACGATCTGGTGAAGGTCGGCAAGGAAGAGCTGATGGGCGAGGTCATCAAGATCCAGGGCGAAAACATCATTATTCAGGTGTACGAGGATACCTCGGGCATCCGGCCCGGCGAGCCTGTCTCCAACACCGGCCTCCCGCTGGCCGTGGAGCTCGGACCGGGGCTGCTGACCAGTATCTACGACGGGATCCAGCGGCCGCTCTCGGTGCTCGTGGACAAGATGGGCAACTTCATCGAGCGGGGGGTCTCTGCCCCGGGCCTGGACCGCTCGAAGAAGTGGGAGTTCAAGCCGACGGTGATAGTCGGCGACCGGGTCGAACCGGGGAGCGTCGTCGGCGAGGTGCAGGAGACGCACAACATCGTCCACCGCGTCATGGTGCCGCCCAACGTCAAGGGCGGCACCGTCAGGTCCATCCAGGCGGGATCCTTCACGGTGGAGGAGGTCGTCTGCACCCTGGACAACGGTGCCGCGCTCTCCATGCTGCAGAAGTGGCCGGTCCGCGTGCCGCGCCCGGTGAAGGAGAAGCTGAACCCCGATATCCCCCTCATCACGGGGCAGCGGATCCTGGACGGCCTGTTCCCCATCGCCAAAGGCGGAACGGCAGCCATCCCGGGCCCGTTCGGCAGCGGGAAGACGGTGACGCAGCAGCAGCTCGCCAAGTGGAGCGATGCAGAGATCGTGGTCTACATCGGCTGCGGCGAGCGGGGCAACGAGATGACCGAGGTGCTGACCGAGTTTCCGCACCTGCAGGATCCCAAGAGCGGCCGCCCCCTGATGGAGCGGACGGCGCTGATTGCGAACACCTCCAATATGCCGGTGGCGGCCCGGGAGGCTTCGGTGTACACCGGGATCACGATCGCCGAGTACTTCCGCGACATGGGCTACGATGTCTCGCTGATGGCGGACTCCACCTCCCGCTGGGCGGAGGCGATGCGGGAGATCTCGTCCCGGCTGGAGGAGATGCCGGGCGAAGAGGGGTATCCGGCCTACCTGGCAGCACGCCTCTCGGAGTTCTACGAGCGTGCCGGGCGGGTGCGGTCGCTCAACGGCGCTTCCGGGTCCGTCTCGGTCATCGGGGCCGTATCGCCGCCGGGCGGCGACTTCTCGGAGCCGGTCACCCAGAACACCCTGCGCATCGTGAAGGTCTTCTGGGCGCTCGACGCCAAGCTCTCGCAGCGCCGCCACTTTCCGGCGATCAACTGGCTGAACTCCTACTCGCTCTACCTGGACTCGCTCCACGACTGGTACGATCAGCATGTCTCGCCGGAGTGGAACGGGATCCGCGCCTGGGCGATGGAGGTGCTGCAAAGGGAGGCCGAACTGCAGGAGATCGTGCAGCTCGTCGGGTCGGACGCACTCCCCGAGGAGCAGCAGATCACGATCGAGGTGGCGCGGATGATCCGCGAGGTATTCCTGCAGCAGAACGCCTACGACGCTGTGGACACGTTCTGCGACATGGGCAAGCAGTACGACATGATGAAGGCGATCCGGGCCTACGCCGACCTGGCGTACGCGGCCCAGGCGGCGGGCGTGCTGCCGCAGCAGATCCTGACAGTGCCGAGCAAGAGCGAGCTGCCGCAGATCAAGTTCATCAAGGACTACAAGCCGGTACTCGCCAAACTGGTGCAGCAGATGGAGCAGGAGTTCCTGGCGCTGCGGGGAGGATGAGAGCATGAAGGAGTACAGAACCATAACACAGATTGCCGGCCCGCTCCTCTTCGTGGAGAAGACCGAACCCATCGGCTACGGCGAACTGGTGAACATCATCCTCTCCGATGGGACCGCGAAGCGAGGGCAGGTACTGGACACCAGCGACGAGATCGTGGTGGTGCAGGTCTTCGAGTCCACCGCGGGGATCGGGAGGGACAGCGGCATCCGCTTCACCGGCGAGACGATCAAGATGCCGGTCGGGCGGGAGATGCTCGGGCGCATCCTCTCCGGCGGCGGCAAGCCCATCGACGGCGGCCCGGAGATCGTCCCCGAAAAAAGGCTCGACATCACGGGCGCCGCCATCAACCCGTTCGCGCGGGCGTCGCCGGCGGAGTTCATCCAGACGGGCATCTCCACGATCGACGGCATGAACACGCTCGTCCGCGGGCAGAAGCTGCCCATCTTCAGCGGCGCGGGGCTCCCCCACAACGACATCGCCCTGCAGATCGCCCGGCAGTCGAAGGTGCTGGGTTCGAAGGAGCCCTTCGCCGTGGTCTTCGCGGCGATGGGCATCACGAAGGAGGAGGCCAACCACTTCATGGCCGACTTCGAGCGCACGGGAGCGCTCGAGCGGGCGGTGGTCTTCCTGAACCTGGCCGACGACCCGGCCGTCGAGCGGATCATCACCCCCCGTCTCGCCCTGACGACCGCCGAGTACCTCGCGTTCACGCTCGGGATGCACGTGCTCGTCATCCTGACCGACATGACCAACTACTGCGAGGCCCTGCGGCAGATCGGTGCGGCACGCGAGGAGGTGCCCGGGCGCCGCGGCTATCCGGGCTACATGTACACGGACCTGGCCAGCATCTACGAGCGGGCCGGCATCATCCACGGCGTGAAGGGCTCGATCACCCAGTTCCCGATCCTCACCATGCCGGGCGACGATATCACGCATCCGATCCCGGACCTGACAGGCTACATCACCGAAGGCCAGATCGTGATCTCCCGCGAGCTCCACCGCAAGGGCATCTACCCGCCCATCAACGTGCTGCCCTCGCTCTCGCGGCTGATGAACCTGGGCATCGGGGTCGGGCATACCCGCGAGGACCACAAGAAGGTCTCCGACCAGATCTACGCGGCCTATGCGGAGGGCAACGACCTGCGGGGGCTGGTCGCCATCGTCGGCAAGGACGCCCTGTCCGAGCGCGACCGCATGTTCCTGGAGTTCGCCGATCTCTTCGAGGACCGGTTCGTCCGCCAGAGCCAGAACGAGGACCGTTCGATCGAAGCGACGCTGGACCTCGGCTGGGAGCTGCTCGCCACACTGCCGGTGGACCAGCTGGTGCGGATTGACCGCCCGCTGATCGAGAAGTACCACCCCAAGTTCCGGAAGAAGACCGAGGCCGCAGCACCCGTAGCGGCGACGAGGTAAGTCGGCATGGCGCTCCGAGATGTCAAGCCCACGCGGTCGGAACTGATCAACTTAAAAAAGAGGATCGCGCTCTCCCAGAGGGGCTACAACATCCTCAAGAAGAAGCGCGACGGGCTGATCCTCGAGTTCTTCAAGGTGCTCGAGGAGGCGAAGAGGAGCCGGGGGGACCTGCAGGCCGCCTACAACCGCGCCAGCGAGATGATCGCGCTCGCCAATACCGTGGAAGGCACGATCGGGATCAAGTCCGCCGCCTTCTCTGTAAAAGAGGTCCCGGAGATCGATCTCCGCTCCAAGAACATCATGGGTGTCGTCGTGCCCGAGATCTCCGCCTCCAAGGTGCGGAAAGGCATCCTGGACCGGGGGTACGGGATGATCGGGACGTCCTCGGTACTCGACGAGGCTGCCACCGCCTACGAAGAGCTGGTGGAGGCGGTCATCAAGAGCGCTGAAGTGGAGACCACCATGAAGCGGCTCCTGGACGATATCGAGAGCACCAAACGGCGCGTCAATGCGCTGGAGTTCAAGGTGATCCCGGAGCTCTCCGCCGCCCGCGACTTCATCAAGATGCGGCTGGATGAGATGGAGCGGGAGGAACTCTTCCGTTTGAAAAAGATTAAGGCGAGAAGTTCCGCATAGGTGGTTGGATGACCTCCATCGGAACTCTATCGGAAGTGGACGAGCGGGGGAAGACCGTCCTCCTCCGCCTCGATCTCAACTCCCCTATCGATCCTGCCACCAGCCAGATTCTGGACGACAAACGGTTCCGCGAGCACCTGCCCACCATCCAGCATCTCGAGGGCAGCCGGCTCGTCATCCTCGCCCACCAGAGCCGCCCCGGAAAAAAGGACTTCACCACGCTCGAGGTGCACGCGGAGAAGCTGGAGAAGCTCCTCCACCGCCCCGTCACATACGTGGACGACATCATCGGGCGGCAGGCCCGCGATGCCGTGCGGGGGATGCGGAACGGGGATGTCCTCATGCTGGAGAACGTGCGGTTCAACGCCGAGGAGAACCTGACGGTAAAGCCCGAAGAAGCCGTCAAGACGCACCTGGTGCGGAAGCTTGCCGCCATGGCGGACATATTCGTGAACGACGCCTTCGGCACGGCACACCGCTCGCAGCCCACGATGGTGGGGCTCCCGCTCGCCATGCGGTCGGTCGCCGGTCTCCTGATGGAGAAGGAGGTGCTCACGCTCTCCCGCGTCTTCTCGGGAGCTCCCCGCCCGGTCTGCTTCGTCCTCGGGGGGACCAAGGTGGACGACTCCGTGGCGGTCGCGGAGCACGTCCTGAAGACGGGCATCGCCGACCAGATCCTGGCCATCGGGGTGGTCGGGAACGTCTTCCTGCTGGCAAAAGGCCTGAACATCGGGAGACCCTCCACCCAGCTGATCGAGCAGCTGAAGTATACGGACGAGGTGGAGAAGGCGCGGGAGCTCCTCGAGCGGTACGCCGACCAGATCGTGGTTCCGGACTACGTCGCCGTGCGGGACGGCAGCGGCAACCGCGTGGAGTACCCCGTCGGGGAGGTCCCAGAGGATGCCCCGGTACTGGACATCGGGACGGATGCCATCCTCGCCATGGGGGACTGTCTCCGCCGCTCGGGGACGATCGTCTTCAACGGGCCCGCAGGGGTGTTCGAAGAGACGGCGTTCGCCATCGGCACCCACGAACTCCTGAAGGTGGCGGGTAAAGCAGCCTTCTCGGTCGTCGGCGGCGGGCATACCGCCGCGGTCATCGAGCGGATGGGGATCGAGCGGGAATTCACTCACATCTCCACCGGCGGCGGAGCCTGCATCGAGTTCCTGACGGGCAAGAAATTGCCGGCCGTGGGTGCCCTGGAGCGCTCGAAGCAGCTCTTCGTCTGAAGCACACTCTGCAATCGGAGCTCATGGCCCGGTCGCAACCAATTCAATTTTCGAATCCTCGGGGTCCATCGCATCCGTGTGGAGGGATCGAGAGGAGGGATCCCTGCTTCGATACGATAGCGCTCACTTCTGAATACCCATGCGAAATATCTGGTATATCGCTTCCCCTTACACTGAGTTATCTCCATATAGCCCCTATCGCAACTATTGGGGGAGGGTGCCTTTGATGCGGAGCGGTGACGATACTTGTGCCCCGCACCCTGCCCGATGGCCTCCATTGGAGGTGGATCAGGGCGGAGGATCCATACTACCCCCGTATAGCCTGCTCAAAATTCCCGGACGTCTGCATCGATGCCCGTCCGGTGAGAAGGATCCTGCCTGTCGCACCAGACGGTCAGGTCATCCCGAGCCTGCCCGTTCGGGTCAATCGAAGCCCGTGCCGCGAACCCCTTCGGATGCTTCGCACGCCGCCCCGTGTATTCCCGAAGGCCGATCCTGCAGAAAAGATATGCGTGGCCGCCGGCCGGAGCGCATTCGGACAATTCTCGCACCCAGCGGCCGAGGGATACCTGATGAGTTTTTAATGTCTACTTGATCCGCCCGAACTCCTGGCTCACTTCTGCAGCGGATCGGTACTCCTTGTCGTCAAAACGATCGAGGGCCTCGATCACCGCTTCGGTCGCACCCCGCTGGCGTGCATAGTCGATGATCTCCCGCTTGCTCCTGGGGTAGTCGATACCGCCAAGGTGCCTCTGCAGAGCTGAAGCACTCAGGTTGGCAAAGGTCTTGTCCGACATGGCGGACTTCTTCGCCGGATCCATGCTCTCTTCACGCCTTCCTCGTGCCATTGGTCTCACCACCTGATTTCTGCACCCTGACTCGAGTGCAGGCCCCTCCCATGCCGCGGAAAATACATATAGGTTTCGGCGGGGGAAGCGTCGAGCGCCTCATCGGGCAGGAGAGCTCCCGCCGGCGCCAGGAGACTCCAGAACACGTACCGCTGCCCCTTCCCTGTTGAACTATGCCCGGGGGTCGGGATCTGTCAGCATCGACCTGGAAGATCAGCCATGCGGTCTCTTTCCTGCGACGGCAGGGAGTGCGGGGCCGTTCCGAGCAACAATCCGATCCTTCGAACGCCGAAGGGAAAAAAGGGGATGGGGTCACTTCAGCTGCCCGAACTCATGGCTCAGGTCCGCCGCCGTTCGGTACTCCTTGTCCGGCATTCTCTGGAGCTCTCTCTCTACCGCTCGGGGTGCCCCCTGCGACACCATGTAATCGATGATATCCTGCTTGGACTTGGGATAGTGAATCCCCTTGGTGTAGCTCTGGAGTTCTGCCGCGCTGAGGTCCTCAAACGAGCGGTCCTCATCGAGCCCGCGTTTGCGCTCCTCTCCTTTCATGCCCGCCCTCGAGGTCTCCTTACGCGTGGCGGTCAGCGGTCGGGTTCTCTCCTCCAGCTCGATCTCGCCTCTCTGGTAGCGGCGATAGAGCTCGTCCTTGATCTCCTCCTCGGAACGTCCTTCTCGTCTTGCCATATGCTGCTCCAGCAATCCTGAAACGACTGCGGGGTGCCCATAGGCGATCGGGTTTATAAAGATTACGGAGGATGCCGGGCGAAACCAGACCGGTCCCGCTTCCGGCGTTACCTGCTCCGCCAGGGGGTGGAAGGGATTTTTGGTTTGCTCAGAGCGGTAATGGGAGATAGTCCGCGGGAGAGCACGGAAAGTACTGTCCTGGGTGCATGGGGGCTGGCTCCCGTAGAAAACGTTTTATCCTCTTTACCCGATGCAAGCCCATGGCAGCACTCTTTGTTCCCGAAATATCCCCGTTGGAGGCGGTTCTGCGCGCCGCCCTGATCTACCTGTTCCTGCTCGTCATGTTTCGCCTCATCGGTCGGCACGAGTTTGCCGATCTATCGCCCTTTCAGCTGATCCTCCTCCTGATCATCTCCGAGAGCGTCTCGGACGCCCTCTCTGCGGGAGACAACTCCCTGGTGACGGCGGTCATCTCCGCCGGCACGCTTCTGGCCATCAGCGTGGGAATATCCTACGGCAAATTCAAGAGCGAGGCCTTCCGGAAGATCCTCTCGGCATCTCCTCTCAAGGCGATCGAGAACGGTAAACCGATCCGATAGCATCTGGATCGGGAGCTGATGACGGTAGACGATCTGGTCGAGGCCCTGCGGGTGAAAGGGATCGACGGCATCGAACGCGTCCGTATGAGCTACATCGAGAGCGACGGCGAGATCTCCGCCCTGCTCTTCGAGCCGCCCCGGACCGAACGGATCGTCCAGGAGACGGCGGCCGAACAGGCCCAGAAGCAGACCTGATGCGCTAGGCAGCAATAATCTATGGTGTGCAGAGCCGTCCGCCGCCGAAGGGAACACAGCAGATGTTCGGTCCCGGGAAGGTGCCGTATCCCTGGTTCCACACCCGGGTACCGGGTAGTTGTAGATCTGCCACGCCGCCACTCAATCGTCCGGGATGCTCTCCGAGGTCTTCTGGAGGCGCCTCACAGGATTGCAACGACTGTTGCATTGACAACGGGGCGAAAGTATTATCGTTCCTGAGATCCATGGGAGGAGATGCCTCAGAGCGACGAAGAACCGCAGCAAGTTCTGCATGCTGCAGCGAGTACCCAGGTCGCATCGGTGAAAAGACCTGGAAACGATTGAGACACTGCAGCCATGGACCGAACAGAACCACATACGGTTTTTACGACTCTGGGGCCCCTTTTCGCGAACGTCTTTCGACCTCTTCCAGAGGTCGGCGCGGCTCCTTAAGAACCGAAATGGATCCTGCGCATAGCCTGCCATGGGTCCTCCCATCCCTCCTTTAGTATATGATCGAGGACCTGGCTGCCTGGCAGGCTCGACGATTCGGCCCGATAAACAGACGGCTTTGGAATTCATGACCGGGTACCGATGCGCATATCTAAAAATTTCCCCGGCGATCCTGCAGCAAGTGCCGGGGATGTCAGGGATGCGCCCGAGGGTGCCCGTAATCCCTTTGGAAGGGCGATATGGCGATCCGTGACGAAAGTTTTATGCTGTATTAAAACTATTACAAAGCGTCTCGATATTGAAAAAAATTTCAGGTACGATCATGCCCGCAGATCTCTCAAACCTCATTACAAGGTTGAAGAGGAGTGCACTGGAAAGGTGCCGCGAGAGGGTGATCGCCGCTTCCGAGGGGGTTGAGAAACGAGCGCCGCCCCCCGGGTACCCTAGTTACCCCAATCCGCTTCCGGTAGTGGGCTCCACGCTCAAGCGCCACCACGGGTTAGTCTGAGGCATCGAACGGAGATTGGCCATGGCAGCTGAACGGTCTCTACTGCAAAGGATCCGGGAGAAGGAGCTCGAGATCAACATCCAGGTGGATACCGCCCGCGAGGAGGCTGAACGCAGGATCGCTGAGGCTCGGAGTGAAGCGACTGGAATCCTCCAGCAGGCTGAACAGGAAGGAGAACAGGCAGCCAGGGCGCACTATCAGAATGAGCTCGAGAAGATCCGCGGGCAGATTGAGCGCATGAGGACTGAAGGGCTGCAAGAAGCGGAATCCATCCGAACAAAGGGAGAAGGGAGGTTACAGAAGGCGGTTGAGAGACTCGTACGCGCCGTTGCTCCGGAGTAGGTTGTCATGCTTCAAAAAATGAAGAAGATCCAGGTATTCGGCAACAAGAAGGATCTCCAGAGCGTGGTCGATGTACTCTACCAGACAGGCACGGTCCATCTGGAAGACGTCTCCAAGAGTATCCTCCCCGGAAGCACGCTTTTACGGAGAATGGAGATCGAGCGGGGAGGAGAACTCTCCACCGCGATGGTGAAACTGAACGGTATCTATGCCGCTCTGCCTTCGGAAAAGGTGGATCCCCGCGTATACGATTCCCTGTACCAATCGTTCCAGAGAGGCAGCCCGGATCAGGTGCTCCGACGTGCGAACGCGATCATCGACGAACTGGGTTCGAAGACGAAGAACCTCATCTCCCGCAAGAGCGATCTCGAGTTCACGCTCTCGTCGCTCGCCCGCTACGAGCAGATCATCCGCAAGATCCAGCCGCTCGAGGATCAGCTTCCGGTGCTCGAGGGGTTCGAAGTCACCGTCATCCTGATCCAGAGCGAGTTCCGGGACATCCTGGAGATCGTGCGGAATGCAATGGTGGAACTCACCCGGAACCAGTTCGAGCTCATATCCGCGGACATCGATGAGAAGACCATCGCCGCCGTCACCGTCTTCAATAAAAAGTACTCCGAGCAGGTCCACTCGTTCCTCTTCTCCCAGAACGTGAACGAGGTCCGCCTCCCGCAGGAGTACCTGGGAAGACCCTTCCACGAGATCCTGGCCATGATCGAGGAGAAGAAGACGTCGTCCCTCAATCAGATCGAAAGTATCGATAAAGAGCTGGCGGATCTGGGCAGGGCCTGGTACCCGGAGATCTCCGTGCTGAAAAGGATTCTGGACGATCGGGTGAATGAATCCAGCGTGTTCGGAAAGTTCGGGCAGACGGACTATACGTTCCTGATCGAAGGCTGGATCCCGGTGAAGTCGCTGCCGCGGACGAAGAGTGCACTGCAGGATATGTTCGGTGATAGAGTGGTGGTCGCTGAACTCACCCTCACCCCCGAGCAGATGGACGATGCCCCCACGTTCTACGACAACCCCCGCATCGTAAAGCCCTTCGAGTTTCTCATGGGACTCGTCAGCCCGCCCAAGTACAGGGAGATCGATCCGAGTCCGATCCTTGCGCTATTCTTCCCCTTCTTCTTCGGACTGATGGTGGGTGATGTCGCGTACGGATTGATCATTCTCGCAATCGCTCTCGTGGTAAGGTGGAAGTACAAGGGAGAGGCCTGGGTCCAGGCCTTATCCAGCATCCTGATCATCTCTTCCATATCGGCTATCCTCTTTGGATTCCTCTACGGCGAGTTCTTCGGGAACCTTGGAGAGGAGATGGGGTGGCTGCAGCCGGTCGAGATCATGGGCGTCACCCTGAACCGCATCGAAGCGATGGTCCCGTTACTCGTGTTCTCCATTGCCATCGGCGTATTCCATGTGTTCCTCGGCCTGACTCTCGGTATCATCAATGCCTACCGCAAACGTGTCGGATGCACCAAGCACATCTGCGAAAAGCTCGGCATGATGATTGTTATTGTCAGCCTGCTGGTTGTGATTGGAGGCGCCGCCGGGATCATATCAGAAAATCTACTGTATCCTGGCATCGGGCTCATGATCGTGGCAGCAGTGCTCATCCTCTACTGGGGCGGATTTTTCG
>JAXDAH010000153.1:0-3726 GCA_034679905.1 Methanomicrobiales archaeon
GTGCGGTCGAAGTGGTGGGTAGGCTCGTCGAGCAGCAGGAAGTTGATCTCCTTTGCAGCGATGCGGTAGAGCCCGTAGCGGAGGGAGAACGCCAGGATGTCACGCGCCGCACCGCTCAGGTTGGCGATGGGCACCTGCTCGCCGTGGAGGAGGGTCTCGAACCCGAACTCCTGGGTGATCCGGAGCTCTGCATCGAAGTCCCCGTCGCTGAACTTCCGCATGAAGAAGTTCACGGCGTTCTCCAGGTCCCGGGCCAGAATCGACCGCACGTTCCCGCGGAACACGTCGATCGCCTGCTGGATCTCGGCGAGGAACGCGCACTCCTCCTGGATTCGGGTCTCCATCCGATCCCGATCCCCGTAGGCGGCAATCTCTCTTTGGACGGCGTCGAGCTCTGCCCGGCGGACCGCTGCCTCCCTCTCCAGGGCATCCTGCTCCGCCCGCACCCGCACGATCTCCAGCCTTCGCTCTTCGCCATCGCGGCGCACCCGTTCTGCCTCCTCGGCGGCGGAGGCGAGCGAGCGGAGCTGCTGCTCGTTTGCCGCGATATCGGCCTCGATTCGGGAGAGATCGTCCCCGATCCGCTGCAGGAGAGGCAGCTCTGTACCCGCGGGCAGCTGCTGGAGGCAGCTGGGACAGCTCCCCGAGGAGAATCCCTCCACCAGGCTGCGGCACTGCCGGGTCTGCTCTCGGAGCGCACCCCGCTCCTCGAGCGAACGGGCGTAGCCTACATCCGGTGGTTCGATCGAAAGATCGGGTGCCGGGTCCCGGACAGCGATCGCAGCATCGAGCTGGCGGGTCTGCTCCTCGATGGCGGCAATCCGCGCCTCGATCGCCCGGCTCCGCTCCAGGGCCGCCGCCGCGTCCGCACGGGCATACCCGTCCTTCCAGCGCTGCAGCGCCTCGGCCGAGCGTTTTGCCGACGTCCTGACATCCTTGAGGTAGTCGAACCCCAGCACTGTCTCGATGAACACCTTCCGGCTCTCGGGGTTGAGCTCGAGCACGCGGCGCAGCTCGTCCTGCGGGGAGTAGAAGATGGTGGCGAAGAGGGGGGCGTCGATGCCCAGCATCTCGTAGAGGTACTCGCCCGTAGCCGCCGAACCCTGAGCGATACGGCAGCCGTCCAGCGAGAGCGTGGGCATGTCCCGCGGGCACGTGCGGCGCAGGCAGTACTCCTCCCCGCGGTGCTCGAAGTAGAGCTCGACCGATCCGCTCTCCGCACCCCTCCGCACCAGATGGTCCGTCCGCACCGCCGCACCCGCCAGGCGGGCGGGAAGGATTCTCCTCCCGAAGAGGGCGTAGCCGATCCCGTCCATGATCGAGCTCTTGCCCTGCCAGTTCTTCCCGAAGATGTAGTTCTGGCCGCTCGAGAACGCTATCTCCGCGTCCGCGTAGGAGCGGAAGTCGTGCAGGGAGAGGGCGGTGAGCCTCATTGCTCACCCGCCTGCCCGATGAGCTCCGCCAGGAAGTCCGAGGCGAACGAGTCTCCCTTCTCCCGCAGGGATTCGATCCGCTCCCCCGCGAGAGCCGCCCGGGGTCCGAACCGCCCCTCCAGGAACTCCTGGAGGTTGACGGAGGAGCGGATCTCCGTGGCGGTGCGGACGGGATCCTCCAGCCCGCCCGAGAACCGCACCTTCAGGCATCCCTTCTGGAGTCCGAGCGTGCGGAGCGCCCCGAAGCGGATCTCGGACGCCCGCCCGCGGGCCAGGGATCCCCGCAGCCGCAGGATCAGGACGGCGCCGGGTTCGGCGTTCTCCTCGATCCAGGCGGCCAGCTGCTCCCGTAACTGGTCGGCCGACAGTCCGCTCGCGTCCATCTCCACCGAGCGGATCGCCCGGATCGGAGGCAGGGCGACGAACTCGTGAGTTCCCGCCTCGGTGTCGTAGATACAGTAGCCCTTCTGGCCGATCTCCCCCGCCGTGTGCACCTCCAGGGATCCCGGGGCGACCGCGTAGCCCAGGTCTTCGTACTGGTGGTGGTGTCCGCAGAAGACCGCCGGCCATCCCTCCAGATCGGCCTTCCCGATCTCGGCGATCGTGGAGGGGACGCAGCGGGACCCGGCGCAGAACTGGTGCAGCAGGAGGATGGACTCCTCGGTCGGGGGGCCGGACCGTTCCAGGGCCTCGAGGAGCGACTCGCGTTCCGCCTTCCAGGAGATGCCCACGATGCGGCAGTCTCCGAACGGTGCCTCCCCGTTCTCCAGGAAGGTGAGAACGCCGAGGTCGTTTAATATCCGCAGCTCGCCGGCGGTCCGCCCCCGCCCGTACTCGTGGTTGCCGGCGATGGCGTAGAGCGGGATTCCGGCCGCCTTCAACTCCAGGAGCGAGCCGGCCACCTCGGAGAGGCGCGAAGCGAAAGTGTCGATGTTGCGGCGGTAGGCGCTGCTGTCGAAGACGTCCCCGAGCACGGCGATGCCGTCCACCTCCCGCTCCAGCAGACCCGCAACAGCGGCATTGAACTGCCGGGCGAAGTCCGGGGCGCGTTTGTCCGTATAGATGGTGCACCCCAGGTGCGGATCGCCGATGACGCCGAGCTGCATGGTCACTAGAAGTGGCACCCCGGCCCTCTTAAAATTACGTCGTGCAGCCCACAAGTGGCGATACGCCGCGGATGGAACTTGTGGAAGATACTGCGGGAATACGGCTGTATTATTGGTTTTTGCAGTTGTATGCGTCGGACAGAATTACGGTATTTCGATGGGCTGCAGAAACCTGAATCCATCGCGATGATGCTCCATATCTGAGGCCATCGCTAAAATTATGTGAAGGGCAGTATTGCATGAAAATTATGCGATCTTCCTGTACCTGTAGGCATTCCGGATGTACTCGACAAAGTACCGCCCGTGCGAGGATGCTTCCATCAATTCCGCATACCGCTCGGGAGGGACGTCATAGTACACGTAGATGCCGCCCCCGAGGAACCAGACGTAGAGCTCGCGGTTCTCCGCATCGTAGGATACGGCTTTGAGGTTGGACGACTCCACGGGTGTCCAGATCCGGTTTTCGGCTTCCATGGCCGCCAATATAGAGCGGTACTATAAAATGACTCGCCTTCTTCGGCCCTCCGAGATGCGAGTCTGCGGCACAGGGGCTGGGGTGTTCTCCGTGCTCATCCGGAGGCTCCCTCCTTTAACGGCTATCGGGTGGGGTCCATGCTTCTCGGCAAGGGCGAGTACTCGTTTCTCTCAAACCAGGGCCCCTGTCCAGATGCCGTTATTCCAAAACAGATCCTGCAGATTGAAGTATACCCGTGGATAACACCCCTGGCAATTACTACCATCTCCGTGTACATAGGAAATCTTGCGGCAGCCCTCTATAAGCCTTCTAAAAGACCCATGCGGATACACGGCTGTACGGGGCCATGCCCGCTGATAGCATGCAATCACCGGTTCGTGCAGGGCATTTGGTGTTCGTCACCTAGACCACGGCCACGGGATATCGGCAGATATCGCCGACATCAATACGGTATGGGATCGCTGATGTAAAAAGGGACATCGGGATAGGGGATGCTATTCCCAATTCCCGACCAACGAGGTTACCCCCGCCCAGCCGAGGCCGATGACGTCAAACCCGGAGGTCGTCGGGATCAGGAAGTTGTTGCCCGGACGGTTGTAGAGGCCAACCTCGGTAGCGCCGTCATTGTCCCAGTCGCCCACCACGGGTTCGGTGCCGGCCCAGCCGAACCCGACGATGTCGTTATTGCCGTCGGCCTGGTGCAGCGCCCAGG
>JAXDAH010000154.1:0-15283 GCA_034679905.1 Methanomicrobiales archaeon
CAAGCGGTTCGAGACAGTCAGATTACAGAGGCTCGCTATCCCCTCTTTAAAAAAAGGATTCTATCGTGCTTGTGGGGGAGGAGCCCAGAGGGGGATAGGGCGCCCCCTCCGCTGGCACGATACCCCCGGGATGGTCTACCGGATACCCTCACGCAATAGCCCCGATTCCTGGGAAGCCGTAGATTCGGTATCTCAAGAGGGATGAGCGGGTCTCGAACTCGTCACCATTCCGGGGATGCATCCGATCTCACCCGAATGCTGGAGCAGAACCTGTCACACCTCTGTAGCGGGTTCCAGACCGATCATCCGGAGAGATGCCTCGCATCCCATGCACCCCTCACCCTTCGGCGGAGAGGGTACGGTCTTGGGGACCGCGGGACGGGAGGAGAAGTCGAACCGCCCGTCACCCCGCGATCGAAGATAACGGACGGCCCTCCTGCCGGACCGGCCCCCACCACGGGAGTAGGAATCGGGGATCCCATGCCCTCCTGAGGCAGTGCCAGGACGGTCCGGCGGCACCCTTCAGCTCGGGCTCCTCGTATCCCTGTCCACGTAGTACTCCACCCACTTGATCACTTCCACGAGCAGAAAGGCGACGACGGACAGGAGGGCGACATATACCCACTGCGACGGGGCCAGGGGCACGGCATTGAACCATGCGGGAACAAGATAGATGGCGATCAGCTGCAGGACGAGCCCGATGAGCACCCCCAGGAAGATGAGGGGATTGATCGTCAGGCTGCGGCGCACGTTCATGAAGAAGGGCTCGCGCTCTTTCTGCGCCTGGATGCCGTTGAACCACTGGAACCCCACGAATGCGGTGAAGAGGATTGCGACCGCGTTCTCGTAGGGAAACTCCCGAAGCAGGTGCTCGAAGAGGAGGTAGCTGGCAAAGCCCATCACCAGCCCGAAGAACAGGATCCTCGTTATCTGGCGGCGCTCGAAGAACTGCCGCTGAGGTGGCGTCGGGGGACGGTTCATCACGTCTCCCTCCTCTTTTATGAACGGGAAGAACTTGTCCTGCACGCCGTCCGTCACCAGATTGATCCAGAGGATCTGGATGGGGAAGAGGGGGAGCGGGAGCCCGGCAAAGATGGTGGTGCTGATCAGCACCAGCTCGGACACCGAGGTGGAGAGGAGGTAGTAGATCACCTTCCGCACGTTCTGGACGATCACCCGCCCATTCCGGATCGCATCGACGATCACCCGCAGGTTGTTGTCCACGATCACCATCTTGGCGACGCTCTTCGCCGCCTCGGTCCCGGAGCCCATCGCGATCCCGAGATCGGCGGCTTTCAGCGCCGGGACGTCGTTCACCCCGTCGCCGCTCACCGCAACGATCTCGCCCCGGTCCTGGAGAACCCGCACCACCCTGTACTTGTGCTCGGGGAGCACACGGGCGAGCACCGTTGCCGTTCTGAGAGCGGCGAAGAGTTCGCCGTCGCCCATCGATTCTATCTCCCTGCCGGTCAGCTCCTGCTCCCCCTCCTTCCAGATCCCGACAGCGGCGGCGATCGCCCGGGCTGTCAGCGGGTAATCGCCGGTGATCATCGTCACGTGGATACCCGCCTTTCGGGCGGTGAGGACCGCCTCGCGCACCCCTTCCTTGGGGGGATCCAGGAACCCCACGAGGCCCACGATGCGGTACCGCCACGCATCGGGATCCTCGCCGTGCCAGGTCCCCGCGCCGAAGGCCAGCACCCGCAGTCCCTCCCCGGCCATCGCATTGAGCCGCTCCTCCAGTTCGGGAAGCCGCTCGGGGTTCTCCGCGCGTTTTGCCAGCTCCTCGAACGCCCCCTTGATGAAGAACCGGCGGGTGCCGCCGAGATCGTTTGCCGCGGCCATCAGCTTCATCGATGTATCGAACGGGAAGACCCAGGTGCGGGGGTGCCGCTCCCGCAGCGCGGCATAATCCCCGACCCAGCGGGAGAGGGCGACGTCGATGGGGTCGCCCATACCCTCGCGGGCGTCGTTGCAGAGCGCCGCCGCCAGGGCGAGGTCGTCGGGATCGATGGCAAAGACGTCCTGTACAGCCAGCCGCCCCTCGGTGATGGTGCCAGTCTTGTCAGAGGCGATCACCGTGGCGCTCCCGAGCGTCTCCACGGACGGGAGGTGCCGTGTCAGGGTCTGCTTCCGGCTGAGCGCCATCGCTCCCACCACCATCACCAGGGTGACCACGAGCGGGAGACCCTCCGGCACAGCAGAGACCAGATTGGCGACCAGGAGGTAAGCGATGCCGACCACCTCTCTACCCTGCAAGAACGCAACCGTCCCGACCAAGAAGAGGAGGACGATCAGGAGCACAGAGTACCGGACCGAGAAGTGGCGTATCGCCCGGGTGAACGGGCTCTCGGGGGATGACTCCTGCGCCTTCTCCGCGATGGTGGCAAGATACGTGCGGTGTCCGGTGAAGACTACAAATCCGCTGCCCGAGCCCCGCACGACAGTCGTGCCTGCCAGCACGCTGTTGACCATCTCGTACGGCTGCGCTTCGGGGCCCAGGAGGATGCGGCAATCCTTGGTGACCGGTATCGACTCTCCGGTCAGCGTCGCCTCATCGACCATCAGCCCGGCGCTCTCGAATAGGCGGATGTCCGCGGTGACGAGATCGCCCTCGGCGAGAAGAATGACGTCCCCCGGGACGAGCTCCGAGGACGGCACCTGGACCCGTTGCCCTTCCCGCACGACGGTGACTTTGCTCTCGGTGAGCTTCTTCAGGGCTCGGATAGAGGTCTCGGCGCGAAGCTCCTGCCAGTACCCGATGATTCCATTGACGAAGATGATCACGACGATGACCGCGAAGTCCTTGATATCCGCGGCGAACAGGGAGATGACGGCGGCGCCGATGAGAATGTAGACGAGAAAATTCTGGAACTGCTGGAAAAAGAGCCGAAAGCGGTTGATCTCCTCTTCCTCGAGGACATTTCGGCCGAACCTCTCCAGCCTGGCACGGGCTTCCTCTGAAGAAATTCCCCGGAAAGTCGTATCGAGCCCTTTGAGCACTTCCCCGGTTTCCATCGCGTGGTATACTTCTTGCTCAGTCATTGCCGTAGAATACAAACGGCCCTGTTCCTATATATGCGTGCCTTGGGAAACAAGCACACATGATTTTGGATAGAAGGATACGCCAGAACCTATCTCTGAACTGGCGATAGACCTGCCCTTGACCCGTCGATGCACGCGGCTGCAGGGGAAGAGGGCGGGAATCCGGTACGTGCGGGACCGGGGGTGCCCTCGATACTCTAATATACCAGTTCCCCTTACCTGCACCGGCACCGTGCCTTCGAAAAATGCACACGGAAGATCAGCCGGGCAAAGAGAACGAATGCAGTCCGAGAATGCTGCAGCCGACGTTTTCTTACCCCGGCTCATCTCCTGGAACCTGACGTACCGCTGCAACCTCCGTTGCGCCCACTGTTACCTCGATGCCGCTGCAGATAGGGACGCCGCCGAGCTGTCCACGGATGCGGCGAAGGGTGTGATCGACCAGATCGCCGATGTCAGTTCTCCGATCCTGGTCCTGAGCGGCGGCGAACCCCTGCTGCGGAGCGATCTCCTGGAGATCGCAGTGTACGGCCGCAGCCGCGGATTGCGGATGGCCCTCGGCACCAACGGGACGCTGGTCGACGATGCCGCAGCCCGGGATCTTCGCAGAGCGGGGATCGAGAAGGCGGCGATCAGCCTGGACGCATCGGGTCCCGGGATGCACGACCGCTTCCGAGGCGTCCCGGGCGCATGGGCCCGTGCGGTGGAGGGGATCCTCGCCTGCCGGGAGAACGGCATCGGGGTGCAGCTGCATACCACGGTGACTCCGGAGAACTGCTACGAACTGGAGACGATCATTGGCCTTGGTGAGGATCTCGGCATCCGGGACTTCCAGATCTTCTTCCTGGTTCCGACGGGGCGGGGCAGCGGCCTGAAAGACATCGCACCGCAGATGTACGAATCCTTGATCCGGCGGATCCTCCAGAAGATCGCGTCGTCGGATCTCTCGATACGCCCCACGTGCGCACCGCAGTTCATGCGGATCGCGTCGCAGATGGGTATCCGAACGGACGGCTGGAAGAAGGGGTGCATCGCAGGCCAGAGCTACTGCCGGATAACACCTACCGGCGAGGTCACGCCCTGCCCCTACCTCCCCCTCGGACTCGGCAACATTCTCGACGTTCCGTTCCGGGCGATCTGGTTCCGGTCCCGGGTGTTGCAGGAGCTGCGGGACCCCGACGCTCTGCAGGGCAGATGCGGACGCTGCGAGTACCGCAGTGTATGCGGGGGGTGCCGGGCACGGGCGTACGGGCTGACAGGAGGCGCCTCGCACGCCTGCGGCGGGACCCTGCCGTCGGGCGATGGCAGCTACCTGGCCGAGGATCCCTGGTGCCCCTACGAGCCGGATGCAGGCAGGGGGTCGTCGTGAGATCCGCAGACGGTCTGGATTCGAAGGACCGCGAACTGCTGCAGTGCGTGCAGGATGCGTTCCCCCTGGATCCCCGGCCGTTCCGGATTCTCGGACAGCATCTGGGTCTGCCGGAGCGGGAGGTCATGGAACGCCTGGACAGAATGTACCGGCGGGGGGTACTCAAGCATATCGCCCCCGTACTCGAGATGCGGGAGACCGGTGTCGCGGCCTCCACCCTTGTCGCCATGAAGGTTGCGGAGGAGCGGATCGAGGAGGTCGCCCGGGCCGTGAACGAATACGAGGAGGTCTCCCACAACTACCGGCGGGACCACCCGTACAACCTCTGGTTCACGGTCGCCGCGTCCAGTGAAACGCACCTGCGGGAGAGCCTCGCGGCAATCCGACGGCAAACGGGGGTACAGGAGGTAGACATCCTGGAGCTCCCCATGACCCAGCGGTTCAAGATCGATGTGCGGTTCCGCTTTGTACAGGAGAACGGGGGTGAAAAGCCAGATGGACGAGATCGACCGTGAGATCCTGCGGAGGGTGCAGGACGGCATCCCCCTCGAGGCGAGGCCCTTCTCCCGTGTCGCAAAGGCGCTCTCGATCGGGGAGGCCGAGGTGGTCGGGCGGCTGGAGTCGTTGATCCAGAGAGGGGTCGTCCGCCGCTTCGGCTCCCGGGTCAACCATCGGAAGGCCGGCATCGCCGTCAACGCCATGGTCGTCTGGAAGGTCCCGCCCGAGCGGGTCGCCGAGGTCGGGACAGGAATGGCTGGACACCCCGAAGTCACCCACTGCTACGAGCGCCGGATTCATCCCGGGCGCTGGGAGTACAATCTCTATACGGTCATTCACGGGCAGGATCGGGAGACGATCTGCAACCTGGTCGAACGCTTCTCCCGCCATGCCGACATCGACGAGTTCCTGATTCTCACGAGCACGCGGGAGTTCAAGCGGACACCGGCGGGTCGCATCCGGTAGGCACCATGAATCGGATTACGCAGTTCGTGCATGGAACCGGCACTGTGAGCGAGGTGCTGCGGAGAGAGACCCGGCAGCCGCTGCCCAGCCGCCTTCTGGCATTTTCAGAGCTGCGGCGTCCGGTGGTCTTCTGGAACATCACCCGCCGCTGCAACCTCCTCTGTTCGCACTGCTACATGGAAGCCGGGCCCGGCCCCCGGAGGGATGACGAGCTGACAACGGAGGAGGCGAAGGGCTTAATCGACGACCTCGCCGGCATGCGGATTCCGCTCCTCCTCTTCAGCGGCGGAGAGCCGCTCGTACGGGACGACTTCTGGGAGCTCGCCCGGCATGCCGCCGCCCGGAATCTGACCATGGCGGTGAGCACGAACGGCACCCGGATCACGCCGGCGGTCGCCCGCCGCCTCAAGAAGGTGGGCGTGGAGTACGCGGGGATATCCCTGGACGGGGCCTCCCGCGAGACGCACGACCGCATGCGGAACGTGGCGGGAAGCTTCGAGCGGGCGGTACGCGGATTGAAGAGCTGCGTTGCCGCCGGGCTGAAGTGCGGCATCCGGGTGACCGCGACCCGGGATAACTATACCGAGATCCCGGACCTCATCGACCTTGCCCTGGAGATCGGAGTGCCTCGATTCTGCGTCTACTGGCTGGTGCCCAGCGGTCGGGGTACAGCGCTGCATGCAGAACGGCAGCTTCGCCCGAGAGAGATACGCGAGATCCTGGATCTCCTCCACAGGAAAGCGCGGGAACTGGGGCCCTCGACGATGGAGCTCCTCACGGTGGACGCACCCCAGGATACCGTATACCTGATGTCCACGCTCCAGATGGACGATCCCCCCGCATACGCATCGCTCTGCACGCTTCTAGAGCGTTCGGGGGTGGGATGCAGCGCCGGGGACCGCGTCGCGAACATCGATCCGGCAGGAGACATCTATCCCTGCCAGTTCGCCCAGATGGAGGCGCTGAAGATCGGGAGTATCCGTGAGAGACGGTTCAGCGAGATCTGGAACGATCCGCAGAACTCCGTTCTCTCCCTGTTTCGCACGAAGACAGAACGGCTGCAGGGCGCCTGCGGCCGGTGTTCGCACAAGAGCATCTGCGGAGGCGGCTGCCGTATCCGCGCATTTACCACGCAGGGGGATCTCTGGGCCGAAGATCCGCTCTGCCCTCTCTGCGGCGAAGAGAGGCTCGAACCGTAAATCGCCCCGGCATCCAGCCCCACTCCGGCCGAAATGGTAATTGCTCGGACAGAACTGTCTCTTTTGGTCGGGTTGCCGTTAACTTTATCTAGACTTCTGACAACAGGCGGGCAGCTCCGCCGGAGAACCGGCAAGGGGGTCACTGCGATGCTGTGCCGGGGCTCTGCCGCAGCGCTGCCCGCTATATCCGGTAAACCGGCACAGGAGAACTACCACAACCGGAGCCAGGGAGGTAGAGATGCATGGATGAGCAGAAGAGAGCCATAGATGAGAATAGCAAACAGGAGCAGCTCGACAAAGTCCGCGAGAATCCCGAACGCGAACTCCTCACGACCAACCAGGGCGTCCGCGTCAGCCACACCGACGATGCGCTGAAGGCGGGAGAGCGGGGGCCGACGCTGCTGGAAGACTTTCACTTCCGCGAGAAGCTGACCCACTTCGACCACGAACGGATCCCGGAACGGGTGGTCCACGCCCGTGGCTCCGGTGCCTACGGATACTTCCAGGTCTACGAACCGATGACCGAGTACACGCGGGCGGCATTCCTCCAGGATCCCTCGAAGAAGACGCCGGTCTTCGTACGGTTCTCCACGGTCGTAGGGTTCCGGGGCTCTGCGGATACGGTGCGGGACGTGCGGGGGTTTGCAACGAAGTTCTACACGGAGGAGGGCAACTACGACTTGGTCGGGAACAACATGCCGATCTTCTTTATCGTGGACGCGATCAAGTTCCCGGATCTGGTGCATTCTATCAAACCGGAGCAGCACCACCAGATGCCGCAGGCCTCTGCCGCCCACGACACCTTCTGGGACTTCGTGGGCAACCTCCCCGAGATCACGCACATGATCCTGTGGGTCCTCTCGGATCGCGCCCTCCCGCGGAGCTACCGCATGATGCAGGGCTTCGGAGTCAACACCTTCCGCTTCGTCAACGCCGAAGGGAGGGGAAGGTTCGTGAAGTTCCACTGGCGGCCGATGCTCGGCGTCCATTCGCTCGTCTGGGACGAGACCCAGAAGCTCGCGGGAAAAGATCCGGACTTCAACCGCCGCGACCTCTGGGAGGCGATCGAGATGGGCGACTATCCGGAGTACGAGTTCGGCGTACAGGTGATCGAGGAGGAGGACGAGCATACGTTCGATTTCGACGTCCTGGACGCGACCAAGATCTGGCCCCAGGAGGAAGTGCCTATCCGCTGGATCGGGAAGATGACCTTGAACCGCAACCCGGACAACTTCTTTGCCGAGACCGAGCAGGTCGCCTTCTGCCCTGCAAACGTCGTACCGGGTATCGACTTCTCCAACGATCCCCTCCTGCAGGGGCGGCTCTTCTCCTACCTGGACACGCAGCTCATCCGCCTGGGCGGCCCGAACTTCCAGGAGATCCCGATCAACCGCCCGCTGGCGCCGGTCGCCAACAACCAGCGGGAGGGCTATCACCGCACGACGATCAACCGCGGGGAGACCAGTTACTTCCCGAACGCGCTCGGCGGGAACAGACCCCGGCCGGCCTCTGCAGAGGAAGGGGGCTACGTTCACTACCAGGAGAAGATCGAGGGGCGGAAGATCCGTGCCCGCAGCGAGAAGTTCAACGACTTCTACAGCCAGGCCAAGCTCTTCTGGAACAGCATGTCGGATGCGGAGAAGGAGCACATTATAAAGGCCTTCCACTTCGAGGTCGGCAAGGTGGCTGACAAGGATGTGCGGAGACGGGTCGTCGAGCTCTTCAACAACGTCGACGGCGACCTCGCCGTGCGGATCGCAGAAGGCGTCGGGATCGAGCCCCCCTCGCCCAAGGGGGAGTCCTCCGGCACGAAACGGGATCCCTTGCTCTCCCAGGAGACGACGGTGAAGGACACCATCAAGAGCCGCAAGGTTGCCATCCTCGCGATGGACGGCTACAACCACAACGAAGCCATGCGGGTGAAGCAGGCGCTGAAGGATGCCGGGGCCCATCCCCAGGTCGTCTCCCAGTTCCTGGGCACGATTCGAGGCATGGATGGCGGGGAGATGGAGGTGGACAAGCTCTACGTCGCCACCGGCTCCATCATGTATGATGCGGTCTATATCCCGGGCGGAAGGCACGTGGATACCCTGAAGCACCAGGGCTTCACGCTCCACTTCGTCAACGAGGCCTTCAAGCACTGCAAGCCGATCGGGGCGACGGGGGAGGGAATCGAACTGCTGAAGGCATCCGATATCGCGGGCGTGAACTACGCCGATGCCGGCTCCCGGGGACAGGCGGTGGAGAGCATGGGCGTCGTGACCTGCGGCAGCCAGGGGGACATGCGCTCTTTTACCGAGACCTTCAAGACGGCGATTGCTCAGCACCGTCACTGGGACCGGGAGAAGGAGCAGGTGCCGGCCTGACCTCTCCACCCCCTGCACTGCAGCGTGCGGAATGGAAAGACGTCCCCAATCGTTCCGCATTCGTTATCTTTTACGATACCCAGGCCTTTCGAAAAAGAAGTTAAGGAGGATTGAGGCAGTAGGGCAGCCTGCCGGATCCGTCGTAGTCCAGCATGAACCGCCAGGAGAGAGTCGGGCCGGACCTATTTAGTGTTTGCGTGGCGTTTACCTTCAGCATCGCCATAAAAAGATCTGCAACGGACTGCTCGAGATCCTGCCCCCCGCGGAAGGTACGCCCCCTTGCCGGCGCTGCCGGAGATTCGGAATTGAGCCGCGACCGTTGAGGGTCCGAAGCGGCGTCGGACCGGCGGGGAGGCTCTCACCCATCTCTTCCCGGGAGGCGAGCCCGTCGATGCCTGAACAAGCCTTTGGAGGGGAGGTGAGTGGTTTTATCATCGATGCCGGATCTATGGAGATCGATCTTCAGCAGTCGGCAGAGGGCGTGACAGCAATGGCATGGCGAGGAACACCTTTTAAATTCTGGGGCGAATTCGACGATCGGCCGCCCGAGGTGCAGCGGCGGATCCGCGAGCAGAAAGAGGCGTTCGGCATCCCGCGGGCGCCGGTGGACAGAGACGAAGAGCGCGGGTCTTCGCCGGAGTACGGCGAGGACGTGCACGTGGATATCCGGGAATCCCACGACGAGGTGGTGGTTGCCGTCGGCATCTCCCCGCCGCAGGCGGCGGGGCTCGCCATCCGTCTCCTCGACCACAGGACGCTGCGTATCGAGGGCGAACGCAGGCCCGGAACGAAGGGCGGCCTCCGCCAACCGATCCGGACCGTTTTCCTCCCGACGGAGGTGACGGCGGAGGGCGGCCGCGCCCGCATCGACGGAGGTCTGCTCGAGGTGCGCCTGAAGAGGTCGTCCGATGTGCGCAGGGAGATCCCGCTCGAGCACGGGCGGCCCCCTGGCTAGAAGGGTATCGGTGCTGCATGCCGGTAGCGGTGCCATCGATCCGGGGAGCGTCCTCCCGCCACCCCCTCCTGCAGCGGAAGGCCGATCCACCGCCGAGGGCTTCCGGCCGTCATTCTATACCTGCGCCGGAGACGACGGCGCACTCTGTCCCTGGGCAGAGGGGCGGTTGGTGACGTCCTGGATGATCATGGCGGCGCCTGTCACCGCACTCTCCGCGTTCAGGATCGGGGTGCAGTGCGCCACGATCCGCAGCGGGTCTCCTCCCGCACGGGACAGCACCATCTCCACGTTGGAGATCGGCTCCCCGTGGTAGACGGACCAGATATTGGGGAGGTCACTGAGCGTGTAGGGTATCTTCTTCCCGTAGGTGAACGGGAGCTCGATTCGGCTCTGGAGATCCATGCCGCGGTTGAGCGGCCGCCCCAGGATGCGTTCGGCAGCAGTGTTCGCCACCAGGATGCAGGGATTGCTGTCGGTGACGATGATACCGTCGGGCACATCCTCAAAAGCGGCGTTCAACAGGGATATGCAGTCTTCCACCGGCTCCGAAGACCTGGATCGCGAGGCCGAACGCACGTCTGCGAGCGCCCGCGAGAACCTGCCGAGCAGATCCCGAATACGTGCTTCCGAACCGGGGGACGTCGTTCCCGCCAGTTCCGCCAGTTCCCGAAGGTGCATGCCCATCTCCTCAAACAGCGCGGACACAGCACGACTCGTCTTACCACCCTTGGCCTGTCTCATAGTATCCTGGTTTACTATCCTCCTCTTCTGCTATAAGAATTCATGCGTCCCCGGAGCAACCTCCGGCGATCCACTGCCCGGCAGTCTCGAAAAAGCCCGGGCATAGGGGATTTCGGATCGGATCCTTCTCCGGCCCAGCAACCTCTTCCTCTGGAGAACAGCTGCCGTGCAGACCTCGCCGCAGCGCCGTTGCCGTTCCACCCGTTGAAAAGAGTCTTCAGATGCTGTCCAGGATGGTCTGGATACAGCGGAAGTAGCCGTCGAGATCGGTGGGCTTGACGATGTAGCGGCTGATACCGAGCTCCTCCAGAGAAGCCCGCTCCCCGCCGTCCACCCCCGTCATCACCACGACGGGGATGTGCTTCAGGAGAGGATCGGAGCGGATCTCCCGCAGCACCTCCCGACCGCTCTTGCGGGGGAGGTTGATGTCCATCAGGATGAGATCGGGCCGGGGCGTCCCGGCAAAATCGCCCTCCTTCTTCAGGTACGCCATCGCTTCCGCGCCGTCCCGCACGACCGTGAGGCTGCTCTCCACCGCCGACGCGCGGAGCGCCTCTTCCGTGAGACGGGCAGACGCCGGATCGTCCTCTATCAGCAGAATCTCTCTTCGGACCATGTCAGGCTCCGTGTTTTGCCGCCGGCAGGGTGAAGTAGAACGTCGATCCCGTCCCGGGCTCCGACTCGACGCCGATGGTGCCGCCGTGCCGCTCCACGATCCGCTTGCAGAGGGGGAGCCCGATGCCGGTGCCCTCGTACTGCTCCCGCCCGTGGAGCCGCTGGAAGATGACGAAGATCCGATCCCGGTACTGGGGCTCGATCCCGATCCCGTTGTCCCGCACGCTGAACCGCACCATCTCGCCGGTCCTCTCCGCCGCGACGTGGATCCGCGGCGGCTCGTCCTCTCGCCGGAACTTGATCGCGTTGGCGATCAGATTCAGGAAGACCTGCTTGAGCTGGGTCGGGTCCGCCAGCACCGCCGGCAGCGGATCGTACGTGACAACGGCGCCGCTCTCCTCGATGCCGGAACGGAGGTCCTGGACCACTGCCGCCAGCACGGCCTCCGTATCTGCAGTCTCGAAGGGCCTTCCCCGGTTTACCACCCGGGAGTACTCCAGCAGGTCGTGGATCAGCGCCTGCATTCGTTTGCCCCCGTCCACGATGTAGTGGATGTACTCGTCCGCATCGGAACCCAGCTGCCCTTTGTAGCGCCGCTCCAGCAGCTGGGTGTAGCTGACGATCGCCCGCAGCGGTTCCTGGAGGTCGTGGCTGGAGACGTAGGCGAACCGTTCCAGGTCCTCGTTGGACCGCTTCAGGTTCCATGCGTACTCCTTCAGCTCGGCGGCGTAGCGTTTCAGGGCCTGTTCGGCCTTCTTCTGCTCCGTGATATCCTCGAGGATGGGCAGGTAGTAGAGCAGCCGCCCTTCCCGGTCCCGCAACGCCCGAACCCATACGCGCCCCCAGACGATCCGCCCATCCTTCCGCACGTACTGCTTGTCCCGGGTGTACTCCTCGATCTCGCCCCGTTCGAGACGCTGCAGTTGCTCCCGATCCTCCTGAAGGCCTGTCGGGTGCGAGAAGTCGGCAAACGTCATCGACCGCAATTCGGTCTCCGAGTAGCCCGTGATCGCGGTGAACGCCGCGTTCGGGCGGATGAATCGGAAGTCCGGCGCAACGATGGCTGCTCCCAGCGGGGACTGGTCGAACATCCGCCGGAATAACTCCTCCCTCTCCCGCAGCGCCTCCTCCATCTGCTTGCGTCTCGTAATGTCCCGCAGGAAGACCTGTACTGCATCCTTTCCACCGATCCTGGCGCGCGTTCCCCGCCCGTCCACCACCGCCGTGGAGCCGTCGAGCCGCCGGATCTTTACCTCCATGGGGGGCGTCAGCATCCCCTCGAGGTCCTGCGTGATCGTCTGCCGCACGGCATCCCGATACGCGGGATCGACGATATCCAGAATATCCTTCCCGATGACATCTCCCGGGTCGGCGGACCCCAGGTATTCCAGACCGGACGAGTTCACGTACAGGATCCGTCCCTCCAGGTGGATCAGGATCACGTCGGGCGAGAGCTCGACGAGCGTGCGGTACTTCTCCTCGCTCTCCCGCAGCGCCTCCTCGACCTGACGACGCCCGCTCTCCACGCTTCTCAACTCGGCATTCTCCCGGCGGAGGGCGGCGATCTCGCCTTCCAGCTCTGCGATGCGGTTGGCATTGCGCGCCCCCTGCACCTCCGCATCCCGGTTGCGGGCCTCTTTCTGTATTGATGAAAACTCCGTCACATCCATCTCCGAAACGTCCGAGGAAAAAGGCAGTGTGAAGATCGACTCCCGATTACATAATACTGATCCTCCTCCGAATAGGGCAAGACAGCAACGAACCGGATCCCGACGTGCAAGGATACACTGGCTTAATCTGGTTGGATGCGGATAGATGGAGCTGGAGAGACTGGCAGCATGGTAACTATCCCCCTTGCCCGCTGGGAGACGCGGTTCTGGGCCTGGCTGATCGACATCATCATCGTCACGATCGTCTACAGCATCGCAGCCGGGGTGCTCCGCCCCCTTACTCCGGGGAGCGGTATCTGGAACGTCCAGATCGGAGGATTCCCGACTGTGGAGATCGGGCTCCAGAGCGTCATCCTCTTCCTCTACTGGACGATCCTGGAAGGCTACCACGGCAAGTCCGTGGGCAAGATGGCGCTCAACATCCGCATGACCGGGCAAAGCGGCGAGCCGATCGGCTACGGGACCGCCGCGATCGAGAGCTTCGGGAAGGCGTTTCTGCTCCCGATCGACTGCCTGATCGGCTGGCTGGCGATGCCGGGCTCCAAGCAGCGCCTCTTCAACCGCCTCTCGAACACGATAGTGATCCGGGACACGTACGAGCCGCCGGCGGGCGTGGAGTACCAGGTCGAGAAGGAGTGACGTGCGGGGCGGAACTGCAGGCTTCGGCGCGGCGGGGTCTTGCGGGAAGAGAGGCCGCACCGGCAGCGGGACCGGAAGGGCTCATCCCGGCCTTTTTACGATGGCGAGGCTGTCGCGAAACGAGCGCTGAGGTGCTTCTGCCGGTGATAACACGGGCATCAGAGAGCCGAATCGCGGAATGTAACTTCGGGAATTCACAGCAGGCTCAGCTGGTGCATTTTCGCCCCGATTCTATTCGGGACCACAGATCCTCTTCAGCGTTACAGGGATTCTTTTGATTTACCCCCGCAGAGCCGGGCAGTCCCGGCTCTGGGAATGGGCTATCGTACCAGCAGGGGGTGGAGGCACAGGGGGAGGGGGGAGCGCAACCCCCCTCCCCCCAGATCCGCCTCACCCTTTAGGGTGATTGACCTGTCAATCCCCAAGGAGCTTCTCGGGAGGAGGACCCTCTTCACTACCCACGCTCTCCCGACCCTCCACCACCCCTTGATGGGAGGCGAGAGGAAAGCCGTCCTGTTCTCCTGCCGTATTCTGAACGGGAAGCCAGACACGAATGCAGGCGCCTATCTCCCATGTCTCCAGAGGCCCTATCTGAATACGCCCTCCCCTCCACCAGAACCAACAGATCCCGGACCGCCCGGGAGACCGTGCAACTATTAGCCTTCAGCGCCAAGATCACTGTACCTTGGGATTTTCATGACAGATACCGCACACGAGCAGGCGCTGCTCCTGATGGGCTGCCCGGAGGTTCCCGTCCAGATGGGGATCGGGATCTACCTCGCCCACATGCTCCGCACGCACGGGCGGGACGTTACGGTGGCCGGCAACCCCTCCGTCCTCCAGCTGTTGCGGACGTCGGACCCGGGCCGGTGCTACGTGACCAGCATGACCGACCTCGACCGCTGCATCGGGGAGATCGTGGAGAAGCGGCGGGACTACGATCTCGTCATTGTCTTCGCCCACAACGATGCCGGCATCTCGTACGCGGCGACGATGCGGCACATATCGGGAGGACGGATAATCCTACTGATCTTCGGGAGGAACGCTGAAGCGCTCGCGGGGCAGGTCGACTTCCCCTGCGAGACGATCGTGGCGGTGGCGGTCCACAACCCGATAGAACTCAAGAAGAAGATCGACGAGGCGTTCAGATGGCGTGCATCGAGGAGCTGAACAAAGAGGTCATCCTCTCCGGCGCCACCTTCCAGGAGTGCCGGAAGTACGTCGAGGGGCACTACGCCGAGGTCTATTACGTGGACCCCGGCTACAAGATCTTCGAGAAGTACATCATCGGCGTGCCGCCGATCGCCATCGGGATCGAGGGGGAGACGATCGTCTTCCCCTTCACGAAGCCCTGCTACGGGACCTACCTGCTCCGCATCCGCTCCCCGGAGGAGATCGCGCGGGTGCGGGAGAAGGGGAGGAAGGGGAAGCGCTAGATCTGCTGGAGAGGGGACGGTATGGACGGAACGACAATTGCTGACCTCCTCGCCGCCTTGCGGGCGAAGAGGCCGCTTCTGCACCACATCACGAACGGCGTCACGATCAACGACTGCGCCAACATCACGCTCTGCATTGGGGCTGCGCCGGTGATGACCGCCGCCCCCGAGGAGGCGGCCGAGATGGCGGCGGCAGCCGATGCCCTCGTCCTCAACATCGGGACGCTGGACAGCGTCCAGATCGAGGCCATGCTGCTCGCGGGAGCCCGGGCGAACGACCGGGGG
>JAXDAH010000155.1:0-30454 GCA_034679905.1 Methanomicrobiales archaeon
TCCCCGGGCAAGCGCGGAGTACGAATACTCGGCTCAGAGTTACGGCAAGAAGATCGCATTCATCGTCGGCTGGCTCATCATCCTCTCGGGCGTGATCGCATCCGCAACGGTGGCGCTCGGGTTCGGCGGTTACATGTCCGATCTCTTCTCTGTGAGTCCGATTCACTCCGCCATCCTCCTTATCGCTGCCCTATCCCTCCTGCTGTACATCGGGGTTCGCGAATCTGCATCTGTGGCAGTCGTATTCACGCTGATCGAGGCGGGTGGATTGATACTCGTCGCCGTTATCGGCATCCCCTATCTCGGGAAGGTCGACTACTTCGAGATGCCTTTCGGCGTGGAGGGGCTTCTCCAGGCGTCCGCGCTGCTCTTCTTCGCCTATCTAGGTTTCGAGGAGATCGTCAAGATGTCCGAGGAGGCGCGGGAGCCGGAGAAGACCATTCCGCGCGGATTGATGCTCGCCCTGGTCATCAGCATCGTTCTCTACATCGCCGCCTCCATCAGTGCCGTGAGCGTGACCGGTTGGCAGGCGCTCTCCGCCACCGCGGCGCCCTTCTCGGTGGTGGCGCAGGTGGCGGTCGGGGAGCTGGGATCCGTGCTGCTCTCCGCGATCGCTCTCTTTGCAACGGCAAACACGGTTCTGCTCATGATGTATGCCGCGTCCCGAATCACCTATGGCATGGCGGAGTCGTTCTCCCTGCCGCCGCTGCTCGCACGGGTGCATCCGGTGCGAAGAACCCCCTGGGTGGCCATCCTCGTCATCGCGGTCTTCACCAGCCTGTTTGTCTTTGCCGGGGATATCGGATTCATCGCAAATCTAACCAATTATACGCTGTTCGTAGCGTTCATCGCGATCAATGGCGCAGTGATCGTACTCCGCTACACAAGGCCCCTTATGATCCGTCCGTTCCGGGTTCCGCTGAGTATCGGCGCATTCCCTCTCATTCCTCTCCTTGGCATTCTCTCGAGCGTCCTCCTGCTATTCCAGCTGGATGCCGTGGTGCTGATTCTCGGGATCATAATGACCCTCATTGGCGCGGTCATCGCACTCGCGAACGTCCAGTACAGGCGAGCGCCACCCTGACCGAGGATGCCTGGATTGTCATGAACGGGTAGATGCACTCAGCGGGATGGGGAGCAGGCACAACACAGACAAGGGCAGCGACCGCGGCATCGGCACCTTCGTTATAGGAGGAGACTACGACGATCTCGCCAAGGGATGTGCTCTCCGCTACGGCTCTTATGAGATTCAGGCAAGATCGGGAGAAAACCGACCGGATACCGGCAGCACCTCTGTATTCCGATCCACGAGCAGATTGTAGGCATCGTGCTTCGGGTTATAGCGGACGAGCACATTGTATATCTCAACGACCTCTCCGTACCGGCTCTCCCGCAGGGCGGCATTCTCCGCTGCCTCGTGGTGCCGCGGAAGGATTGCGTATACGGATTTTCCGGCTGTCCCGTCGCAGACCTTGTAGATGTAGTGATCCGCATCTCCAAGGTCGGAGGACATAACCGCGACAACCACGTTGATGCGGCGTTTCAGGTGTTGCGAGAGCTTCGATAGCCGGGCAAATCTGGCGTGGGGTTGCGCACGATACACCTCCCGGGTCGTACTATCCTTTCGAAGGAGGGCATAGGAGTACTTGATGTCGGTATTGATGTAACGGTGGGGCTCGTGCGTCCCGGCGACAGCGAGCATCAGTCGTGTGGGGTGAATGCTCTCCTTCTCTGCAAAGGACCAGCAGCTGACGGGATGGCATCGGGTGCCCCACAGAAACGTGCAGGGGGCATACATGAACAGTCCCTGATCCAGCAGATGGACAACGGTTCTGCGCATCTCCGTGGCGTTCACCAGATCCGCTGGTTCGACGATCACGACCGTGCCGTCATGGGCCAGTCTCTCCGCGTACCGCAACACGAGCTTTGCCCGCTGTTCGGGCGAGATCTTCAGCTCGTTCAGCACCATCGAGAAGACCAGCATATCCAGATGATCGGGTATATCCTGGAGAGCGATCATATCCGTCAGCTGCGGCTGCTCAATGCGGAGCCCGAGAACATCCCTCCCGAAATCCGGAACCATATATCGATAGGCCTCAAGGTTCTCCTCGAATCTGTCGATCGCGAAGATGTGTGCCTCTCCCCTGCCGAGGATTTTAAGGAAGCCCGCGATGGCAAGGGGCACAACGCCCGGCCCCGTACCGACATCCAGGATCCGCATCCGGGTCTTGAACAGCCCACCTTCTGCCATCTGGAGCAGTATGTGCTGAAACTGCGTGTAGTAGACCGGGGCGTGGTAGACCAGGTAACCAAACACGCTGTAGCCTTTCCGGTAGGTGATCCCCTTGCTCTCCTTCCAGTACTCGGACTTCTGTGCGACAATCGCCCGCCGGATCCGTTCCAGCACCACAGGATCCAGAAGGGATTTTCCTACCTTCTTCGCGATATACTGCTGGATACGATCTTGGAGTTCCTCAGGAAACTGCCGGGAACCCAGCGCTGCGAGGATCCGACGATGCTCCTCTCCCGTGAGCTGCAGGGTATCGGCGATCCCTATACGCCCCATCGAGTAGTCAGCGCCGATCTTCTCGGAAGAGAGATGGAGGTCATCTAGGTAGGAGGATATTCGTGAGTGGATGCTCGCTACCGGGATCTCTTCCGAGAGATACTGCTGAATCTCGGAGAGGAGAAATCTAGGCTTCACGGATGCGACATACTTCAATACCGATAGAATCTCCCGATCTTCCATGCCAATACTGAGGTTGGAAGACCAAGATATAATTCTATAGCAAAGATCTATCGTAGAAAGAAAATATCACGTGTGTCGGCGATTTCCTAATCCTGGCACCATGTGACATCGGGATATCTTAACGCTCTTGGACGGCACTTCAGCAGTAATGGGAAGCCCCCCGATCTCGATGAAGAGGTCGCGGAGATTTGGGATGGTTGCCCGGTCATAGCGGGGTAACCACCGATACTGCGTGATTCCGTCTGTGTACCGCACTATCGGTATCAAAGAGATGGGTGAATATCAGAGCAAAAAGTGCGGATGCGGTGTCCCTTTCTCTCCCTTCTCCACTGCTGATCGTCCGAATGAGTGGCTCCACAGCAGGTTCCTGGATGAGTGCGAGAAGAGCATCGGCCATCCGCTGCTGTGACTGGGTTTCACTGCCCAAGGCATCCCGCAGTGGTGATACTGCCGGTTCCCCGAACTGCCCGAGTGCGTGTGCTGCATCTAATCGTACCCGTTCATCGGAATCGCGCAACATCCGAATGACTGGTACGATGCCTCGCGCATCCTTGATTTCCCCGAGGACGCGGGTTGCACCTGCACGCACATTCTCACGCTCATCCGCCAGGGACAGGATGAGCGATTCCACGCCCGGCTCCCCGATTCTCACAAGGAGATCCTGAGCCGCCCGCTGCAGGTTCTCTTGTTCGCTGTCGAGCGCATGGATGAGAGGACAGACTGCAGGCCTGCCAATCTTCTCCAGGGTATAAGCCGCTCCGACCCGGATATTTTCTACGGGGTTTGCAAGACCCTCTATCAGAGGTTCGACGGACGATTCGTAGAGAAGCGCGAGAAGTGCCGCCGCCAGCCTCTGGATCTTCTCCTCCTCATCTCCCATGCTGACAATAAGGGAATTGACCGAGGGGGCTCCTATCCGGAGTAAGCAGCTGGCAATCCCCACTCGGACGCTTCTCTCTGCTGTATGGAGCGCCTGTATCAGGGGTGCTACGGCAGATTCGCCATAGCCCTCCAGCGCATGAACTGCCTCTATCCGCACCAGACGGCTCTCATCATGCATGGCTTCGATAAGAGGATCGATGGCAGCAACATTCTGCACTGCTCCGAGTGCCCATGCAGCCCATGTGCGAAGTTTGGCATTTTCATGATGCAAGGTGTCAATGAGGATTCCTATTCCCGTAGAGGACGGGGTTGCATCCGCCCCACATTTTGCCTGGATAAAGGCTTGTATCGCTGACGGCTTCCGGATCCTGGAAAACGTGCTTCCTGCAAGGGAGCGAACCTCATCGTCGGGATCCTGCATTGCCTGTATCAGGGAGAGAATGACTGCATCGCCTTCAAATTGCCCCAGTGTCCAGACGGACCACCAGCGAACCTCCTTATTCTCATCCTGCAGCCCCTGTACAAACAGGGCTGGGATCCAGTCATCGTGCAAATCTTTGAGGGTGTGAATAACTATCTCCCGAAGGTCCTCATCACCGTCGCGGAATGCGATAAGCAGGGGTTCGAGAATAGTGGGAGGCGCATGAGCGGTAGCCGGCGATTGTTCCTTCAGGAGATAATCCATCTCCCCTTGGGTGGCAATAGCAATTTTCTCCTGGATTGTATTGGAGAGCGGGTCGTGGTTTGACTGTTCTGCGACTGCAGCAACTGAATCCTCTTTTTGCGTCGACGGGATCGGTTGAGGGGATCGAAGCATCTCGCCTTTATCGAGATCTTCTCCCCTTTGGGGAGCTTGAGGCGTATCAAGAGTCGAATGGCTTCCATCGGTTGCTGTTGCCGGGCTTTCTGGCCTGGCATCCATTTGCATAGTACTCTTAAATTCTTTATGTAAGTTTTCAGGAAATTCCTGATAGGTATCATCTGTCATAGGATTTGTCATATCTCTCTGTGGTAGGATTGATTCGATTGATGCTGTGCTGAGAGGACCGGACTCCCACTCGTGCCTGGCGGTGGTGGCAGATGGGGGCTTATGCGCAATTATTTCAGGAGCCTCTTCCACCGTTTGAGGACCTGTCTGAATATTACAATCTCCCCCTTCGGTAGATCGTGCACCTTCAGGTAGTGGAGTACATACTATCCAATTCTCCTTTACTCTCGTTGTTGCTTCTGGTGGCACAATTTCGGTAGAGTAACTGCTTTCGGATTCACTTGGGCTGGTGACAACATCCTGATTCGCGTTTCTCGTTTCCGTAGTATAATTATGGGTAGCGCTTTCTATATCCATGCTAATAAAAAAAGCATCGAGCGTTGATAATTTCAGGAGCCGATCCAGCGAGGAAGAGGCTGCCGCCCGAACAAACTCGCTCTCATCCGCGAGAGCATGCCGCAGCGGTTCAGCAGCACGCGGGTCGGCGATCTCACCCAATGCCCAGGCGGTCCAGATACGGACATCTTCATTCTCGTCTTTTAAACTCTTGATCAAGGGTTCCAGCGCTTGAGAGGTTCTCAATCTTCCCAGCGCGAAGGCAGCAAAAGTCCGAACGGAATCGTTACCCACAATGAGTGCTTGCATGAGGGGCTTTGAAGCCGGTTGTCCTATCTTTATGAGGTAATCTATCGTCTCCGGACGCATAGAAACGTCCTTTTTTTTCAAGTATCGGATGAAACTCTGAACAAATTGATCTCTTGTTTGTTCTTTGTTCCTGTGCCCTTGTATTAGATTGGATTGCATGTATTCGACCTATTATTTTGCACCTTTGTCGACCCTGGCAGATGAAATGCAGCAAATCAATGGATTGCATACGGTATCCCGTCGGTTTTCGAGACGGAATCCTGAATTACTTGCTCTAATCGAATATTATTTTTTATATTATTAATATTTTTCTAAATTATTATTTTTTATAATATACAATATTTTATGATTTTATAAAAAATTTTGTTATATAAATGTTTATTGGCTTATAATTCAATGAATTAAAATTAATAACAGCATTTATATGAAAATAAGAATCAGGAGCCATGCATTCCGAAACGGCCGTCGATCCGGGGATGTGGAATATACAATAGGAGTTGGATTTTTCCCTTTATCGGATGCATGAACCGAGCTTCACCCCGATCCATACACCGATGGTGCGGGGAAGCCTAGGGTGCAATCCAGGAAAGGATCGCGTACTTGCTTGCTAGCTCTCTCAACGGAACCCTTGAGTACTTCCTAATATGAACCTGCTCTCTGTCACGAGTAATTCAGGAGGCGGATATAGTACTCTGAATTTCGGGTCGTCTGTCGCGGGGGAGCATGAGACGCAATTCTGCAGCTTGACCGTGACATAAGGAACCGCTGCAGATCCGCGACCGCTGTGTGTCTTCTTGAAGGGGAGGATCTTCCTTTCGCATGGCGGTAACCGGACCTCGGTTATGTATGCTCCTGTAGTAGTGGATCTATGATAACCTAGGTTAACATATCAATGAAGCGTCGCCTGTGTCTTTCCTGGCGCCATAAAGGCCCGTGAAGAGCGTCGATCTCTGCGCTGGGAGCGCTTGGGTGTCTTATCGTCCGGTTTGCCATTCGTTGAATACCGTGGTCGGTATCAGGCAACGATGCCTGCAATATAAGAACGCGAAACGCGATCCTTTCTTGAGTGTTCATGCCAGGCAAGTATTCGATAACCCTCCCTGAAATCCCTGGTTTATGGGTAACCAGCCGCCGGCGTCCCAGGAGGCTGAATACTCAAAGGAGCTACAGGAGCGCTCTGCCGCTCGATCCATCTCGGTCCCACCAGAGGGAATTTTTTGCGATTCAAGGCAACCCGACTAATAATCGATACACCGGAGTGCGTGCGGCAAGGGCCAATACCACCACTCTCGCCGTGATACCTCTCGATTTGACGGACCGTACGACTTGCAGCCGAAGATGCGCAGATCTCCTCCTGCAGTTTGAATGTTATCATCACAAAATGGGGGATATTCGCTAGCTCACCCAAGGGGTAGCCCTATCGGGGTTACGACCGAGGCTGCAACACATCCTCTCAACCGCCCCATCCGTTGCACGTGCGATTGATGCGAGGATACTGCCACACTTTCGCTCCGTCTGCCGATCCCCTTATCCACGTATCACCCGCATGCTTGGTATTCCCCCGGGTTCGGGAGGGCCCGGAGCCTGGGGAAGGAGGTTGACGATGCAGAGGGAGGGCGAGACCCTGCGGCTGGGTGTGAATACGACCGCGGAGCGGTGGATGCGGGTGCGGCGAGCCATGCGAAAGGAGGATCAGGTCTATGCAGCCAGGCTGGTCGAGATGATGCAGCGGCATTCGCGGGAGGGTTTCTGTGCATTCGACGATCCGCTGGAAGCCGCCATCTTCTCAGTACTCGTGGAGCTGGTGAAGGAGGTGGACGGGAAGCGGGATCGCGGGCAGCAGAAGGTGACAGAGGGTGGACGGGAGGGGAATAGCTCCGGACCATACGGTTGATGACTGCGTTCTCTGGTGTCCCGAGAACCGCATCCAGAGTTCAGCGGCACCACTTCGCCGACCCTTCCGCGGATCTGGATCGGCAACGCCGCAACTCGTTCTGTAGATGGAGCGGGGTGTATGGCCGGGCGTGAGAATTGCAACTCTTTTGCTATCGGTATGGCATTATCCGATTAATAATGCCATATTGAGTAATAATAACATTCAAGTAATGTTTTTTAAATTATAGCATGAAAGAGTCCGATACAAAAGTCTGTTTATTTATATCTCAATTTAAAACGGGCGGTTTATGATATCTAGGAATAATTTTAAATACTAAAGTGCAGTATTCGCAACCGCATACCAGAGTACGATGCATCCTGCAGCGGATGTCATGGTGTGCAGGTTGGTACTCACTCTATGGACAACCAGATACACCGGGTAATTCCGATATTGGTATTTCTAACGCTGATGGCGACGGCGACCCCGGCTGCCAGTGCACTGGCGGATCTCGGCTTCACGCAGACGGCGAACCCAACCACGACGGTCGTCGGGGAGGCTGTCGCCTGGAAGGCCACGATCACAAATTACGGTCCTGACCCCGCGACGGGGATCGTGGTGCAGTGCGACCATGCGCAGATGGGCGGTGGCACGCAGACCAGCAACATCCAGATGACGGCGGGACGATATAGCGCCTCGACGCACAACTGGACAATCTCTTCCCTGGCGAGCGGCCAGAGCGCCGACCTGACCTGGGACACCGTCTACACCCGGGTCGGGCAGAGCACGCACGGGATGAACATCATCGCATCCATACCAGGAGATCCCAATCCTGCCAACGATGGTGTGTATACAACGGTGACAGTAATCGCAGAAACTACCCCGACTCCAAGACCCGCTCCGGTTGCCGCCTTCACGGCAACGCCGCAGAGCGGGCAGGTGCCGCTGACCGTGCAGTTCACGGACCAGTCCGCGAACTCGCCCACCGGCTGGAGCTGGACGTTCGGGGACGGCGGGACCTCGTCTGTCCAGAACCCGAACCACTTCTACACAGCCGCGGGCAGCTACACCGTGATCCTGCAGGCGACAAACGCCGCCGGATCGGACATGGAGACCAAGACCGGCTACATTACGGTCAGTGCCCCCGCTACGGCCGGAGACCTAGTGGGCGTCTATAACAACGCCGGCACCTGGGCGTTGCACCAGGAGACCGGGTCCAACACCATCGTCGGCTTCGGTTGGGCCAATACCGTACCCGTGGTGGGCGAGTGGGACACTGACGGCGTCACGGACGTGGGCATCTACAACCGGGGAGGCAACAATTTCCTGATCCCGACCGCGAGCGGCGTCGAGATCGTCGGGCTGGGCTGGAGCGGCGTCATCCCGGTCGTTGGCGATTGGGATGGCAACGGCCGAGACACCGTGGGCGTCTTTGACCCGGCCACCGGCACCTGGGCCCTGCACCGCGAGGACGGCACGAACGACGTCTTCGGTTTCGGTTGGGCCAACACCGTACCCGTGGTGGGCGATTGGGACAATGACGGCGTCACGGACGTGGGCATCTATAACCGGGGAGGCAACAATTTCCTGATCCCGACCGCGAGCGGCGTCGAGATCGTCGGGCTGGGCTGGAGCGGCGTCACCCCGGTCGTTGGCGACTGGAACGGGGATGGCCGCGACCAAGTCGGCGTCTACAACAACGCCGGCACTTGGGCCCTGCACCAGGAGACCGGGTCCAACACCATCGTCGGTTTCGGCTGGAGCGGTACCGAGCCGATTATCGGCGATTGGGATGGGGATGGTGTCTCCGAAGTCGGCATCTACAACCGGGGAGGCAACAACTTCCTGATCCCGACCGATGGCGGCGTCGAGGTCGTCGGGCTGGGCTGGAGCGGCGTCACCCCCGTCGTGGGAGACTGGGGCTGATAGAATCCTTCCCCCGAGTATCCTACCCGCATCTGGCCTGAAGGAGCCTCTACGTTCCCATCTAGAACCCTTTAATCTCTTTTCGAACTGCGATAGGAAGTTCACTGCAGAATTTGGATCCTGACCGTGATCAGCAGCTCGATTCCACAGGGTTGCCTGCTCTATCGGCATCCAATCCTATAGAATTTATCTCTCCCACACCTGCGCCGACTCCGCGCCGACTTCAACACTAGGGCCCGTCCTGCATGCAGATCTAACCCAGTCCAGGACTGTAGTCCACAGCAGTTGCCCGCGTATGAGATCCAGGTATATCTCTCGGTTTTGACGAGTAACCGTGCGGGTACAATGCATACCTGTGGATCACAGACGTTTGTGCCTGTACTCTAGCCACCATATTGCGCATGACCCCAGCGAAAGGACCATTAACGGCACAGTGTAAAGGATGCCAAGCCCCCTATGGGTGAGGGCGAGGAGCGAGAGCGCCACCTGACTCTTTTCTTCCGCGATACGACCCGGCGATATCGAAAAGAAGATGAATCGTACCAGCGCTTTGGATTCATCGTCCCAGAATTCTATAGACAATATCGAGCTATGGCTACCGTGCAATCCATGTAGGCCTGATCGATGTTGTTTCCGCTGTCCGGCACAGCGAAGAGAACCGTTGCATTCGGTATATCGGCGGCATACTCGCGGACGACCAGAGCGGTCGTTCTCTTCGGTCCGGCATTGGTTAGTGCGATTGCCCCATCGACCGGATCTCTGCTGAAGGTTTCGGCGGCCTCTGCAGTCTTCGTGATCCGCAGATCTACTGTCGGCTAGCCGGTCCAGGCGCTGGATGCCGTGCAGAGTGCGACACTTCCCCTGAGCACGAGCTTCACATACGGGCAGCAGGATGATACGGGTTCGGATAATCACTCCTCCTGTCTATCCGGAGAACGGCAACCATGACTGTCATGAACCGTCCCCCGCCTGCGGTAGCCGGTTACCCGCCACCATCGAGATCCCGTCCAAGATCCCGAACGCGAATCCACCTCACAGTCTCAAAACAGTTGCCGGTGGGATGCAGCGCCGCCGGAATAGATCTTCTTCCATTAAGTGCGGAGGTATTACGACGACTTTCGGGAACATCTTGGCTGACGATAACATCACGTACCTTGCTCGATCCCTAGAAAAGCAGCTTGTCGGCATATCTGCAGGGGACTCGGGGACATTTTGTGTCCCCGACTTGGTCGACTCCACAGGTACACCAGTCACGTTCGAGGAAAATGACACTGTCAAGGTTATCGCCGCCAGCACCGGAGGAGGTTCCGGCGATAGTTCAGGGAGTTCCTTCGGTTCTGGCAAATCTTCCGGCGTATCTGGCGGCGGGTGCATCAGGCATACTGCATCGAAGTCTGCCCTCACTCCCACACACCGATCGCCGTCCAGACGAATCTCACCCCTTCCACCGCGCCGCTGAACGGGCCTGTGGCAGCTGCGGTCCAGGCGCCGGCGATCGAATCGGAAGATATGACGGAGAAGCAAAGCGTCCTAGGGGATCGGAATTCGCCTAGTCCCCTGCAACAGATCGTGATCATCATCCTCGGTTTCATCGGTGCCATGGATGGCCATAACATCCTTTTTCTTCTCAAGACTCCTCGGTGGATCCCCCATTCTCGAGGCCGGGAGTTTCTGGCGCCGACTCTTGTACAGGGATGCCCGCAGGAATGGAGAGCTGGGTATGGCGGCCGGATTCCATCGAGAGCGTCACGGGCATCCCTGGATGCTCCTTCCGGCATCCGAGGAGAGGGCTACCTCTCTCGAAGGGGCGGATCTCCGAATCCCGTCACTTTGGGACTCCCCATCACGGAGAGTCGCGCTCCTGCCTTTAACACCCGTCTCATGCTGGTTCGGGAAGGAACGCAGCCCAGCGCGCTGTGGATGATGAGCCGACCCGCACCCTTCATCGCCGCTGCCGGGCAAGGGCGGATGGCGACCACCGGTAGGATTATTAGGAGTGGATGTCTTTACATCGACGATGGCAACAATCCCGGATACTGCCCGAGCGTGGTATGACAGGGGCAACTTCTTCAGCAGCCAGGGGCGTTTCGGCGACGCAGTCGCCTGTTTTGATGCAGCTCTCGCTATGGAGCCGGAGAATGCCCCTGCTCTGAAGAGAAAAGGATTCGCCCTCCTCAAACTGAACCGCTATGAAGAAGCTGCGGAGACCTATGGCAGGGCGCTCGCGATCGAGCCGGGGGATGCAACCGCATGGCAGCGGCGATGCTATGCGCTGGCCCGGCTGGAGCGTCTCGAAGAGGCGGCGGAGTGCTGCAATCGGGCGCTCCTTCTCAACCCGACATACAGCACCGCCCTGCACAGTAAGGGGTGGATCCTCTGCAAGCAGAACCGCCATCCCGAGGCGATCGCCTGCTACGAAGCCATCCTGCGTATCGATCCCGATCGGGACTCGGCGATCCTGGCACGCGAACAACTACTCGGAGAGGCAGCTCTCGACCAGCTGCAGGCCTTCGTGGAGGAGGCGGAGAGGGATATCGAGATTCCAGAGGCGGTCTACTCCGTACTGCAGAAGAGGGACTACCTGAAGATTGGGCAGGCATGGGAGGCCCTCCGACGGATTCTGCAGGAGGACAGGTATGCGTGAGCGCCCGTGCCCCGCGATCGTCGGGACACCTCCCTCCGAGCTGCACCCCGGGTTTCTGTAAACCGAGCGATCTCTTCTGGTATGGGGCTGTGCAGGCGAATTCTCGCGGGACCTTCAGCGATATCGGAATGGGGGAAAAAGGGTATTCGGGGGATCTCAACTCGATATTCCGGTATCGTATCTGTTGCGGGGTGCAGGAGCGCAGCAAACCCGCTGGAACAGCGCGAACGCATCGGCGTACTCGATCATCTTCCGCACGGCATCCTGCAGTTGACGGTTCAGCGAGTCCACCTGCTGCTTGGTGAGATATCGTTTGCTGTAGCCCTGTCGAATGGTCTCTCCCACAACCTGGCAGTTGTAGAATGACTTCTCCAGGATCTTCGATGCATCGAAGAGGACGAACTGGGGTATGCGCCCGCCTCCCGACATCAGGTCTTTCAGATGCTGAAGGTCGTCGTCAACATCGTTCAGGATTCGGATGATCAGGGATACATACCTCTGCGTATCGGATTCAAATGCGTTGTATGACATACTCGTCTCAATTAATGCTAGATACAGAATGACACAAATACTTTCTTTTTATCTCTATTGAGATTTCGGTCATTCACGAGAATAATCGGGCAAAAATATCTGTAATAACCACCCCGATCCCGCACCCGCCGAACGGTCGGGGTGGTATGCCTGAGCTGTTCAGCGATGCGTGAAGTATGCCTGGACGCCCCCTTCCTCCAGCACGTCGATGCGGGCAAACCCGATGCGCTCGAATTGAACGATACGCCCCACCTGATCGGCGACGGCAGGTTCGCAGAAACCCTGGACGTTTCCCTCCGGGCGGTGGAGTGTACAGGGCAGACGCTCGTCGACAGGTAGCCACTGGACGACGGGCAGTTTCTTCTTTCGGGCTTCATCGAGGGAGTTGCCCGCATAGACGAGCACAGGTCTCGTGGCGTTGCCCTCGACGGTGACGTTGAAGAGATCTTTCAGCCGCAGACAGGACCATCGCAGTTCCTCCCTCGGCAACACGATGCGTTCCGTGTAATGCAATGCCCTGAAGCCGCGATCGGGATCTCCGGGGTGCAGGAGCGGGCGGGCGATCTGCTCGGGGGCACCGGCCACATCCGCCTCCACGGGATCGGGGACGAAGAAGTAGCGATTGGCAATGGGATCCACGATGCTGCGGTTATGGGCATAGAGGTTGTCCCAGGAGAAGGAGATATCCGTCTCGCCGATCCCGATCTCAAGGATGGAGCGGCGGACCGCCTCCGGGGTAATCCCGCGCTTCGCAATCGCGCGGAGCGTTCCAAGACGGACATCGTCCCACCCGCTGAACCCTCCCGCCGCGATCCCCGCACGCATCTCCGATGTGGAGAGGACCACGCCCTCGATGCCCATGCGGCCGTAGTGGCGATAGACGGGAGGTTTCCAGCCGAAGTAGTCGAAGATGTAGCGCTGCCGCACCGTGTTCGCGATATGGTCCTTCCCGCGGATCACGTGGGTGATGCCCAGCAGATGGTCGTCCACCGAGACGGAGAAGTTCATCAGCGGGAAGACCTGTGCGTCCACCCGGGGGTGGGGGGGCGAACCGACGATACGGAACGCGGAGAAGTCCCGCATGGCCGGGTCCGGGTGTTCCAGATCGGTCTTCACCCGCATCGTGACCGCGCCTTCGTAGTACTCCCCGGCGAGCATCGCCTCCCAGAGTTCCAGGTTCTTCTCGATGTCATGCACGCGGCAGGGGCAGCTCTCTCTCGCCAGCTTCCGCGTGCGGAACTCCTCCGCCTCGCAGGTGCAGATGTACGCACCCCCGAGGGCGATCAGCTTCTCTGCATACTCGTAGTAGATGTCCAGACGATCGCTCTGGTAGACGATATCGTCGATCTTGATCCCGAGCCATTCGATATCTTCCTGAACGGTGCGGTATGCATCCGGATCCACCCTCCGCGGGTCAGTATCCTCGATCCGCAGCACGTACTTCCCCCCGTACTTCTGGATATAGGCATCGTTCAGGATCGCTGCACGGGCATGCCCCAGGTGGAGCGGCCCGCTGGGGTTCGGGGCAAACCGCATCACCACGCCCTTCTCCGCACCCTCCAGGGGCGGCAGCGTTCTCTCCTCGGTGTGGCGTTCCGAGAGCTCGTCGATCAGATTCGGTGCAAGCGCCCGGAGCCGGGAGATCCGGTCCTCCGGGGCGAGAGCGCCCACCTCCGCGATCACCGCATCCACCACGCTCCGCAGTTCGCGGGCTGATGCGCGGTACTCCGGATGCTCGCCCAGCAGCTTCCCCAGCACCGTCCCGCCCTTGGGGAGATCCCCATACTTCACGGCATTCTGAAGTGCGTAGACATACAGGAGCTCCCGCGGTTCCACGACCATATCAGCAACCTCTGCTGATGAAGTAGTCCACAATATCGGTCAGCAGCTTCCGCTCTTCCGAGTAGGGAAGCACGGACAGAGCGGACTTTGCGGTATCCGCCCTCTCAAGAGCGCTCGCGCGAACATCGCCAATCACTCCCCGCTGCTGAAGCTGGTGCACGAGGCTGTCCATCTCCCCGTCGGAGAGCCTTCTCCTGAACGGACTGAGGTCGAATCCCTTCTCCCGGGCCCGGATGCTGATCAGCGTCTGTTTCCCCTCGCGGAGATCGGATCCCCGGTCTTTACCGGTCGCCTCCGCGTGCTCTGTGAGATCGATCAGATCGTCCTGGATCTGGAACGCGATACCGGCCGATAGACCGTAAGAGTAGAGAGCATCTACCTGAACTGCCGATCCGCCCGCGAGCATTCCTCCAATGGCAGCGGCTGCCGCGTAGAGTGCGCCGGTCTTCTTCTGCACCATCTCCAGGTACTCCCCGGCTTCGACATCCTCCCGCTTCTCAAAGGACATGTCCATGTGCTGCCCTTCGCAGATCAGCGCGCACGTCCGCGCGAGCATGGAGACCGCTTTCACCCGGGACCTGTCGTCTGCGATCGAGCGGCAGAGGAACTCGAATGCATTGGCATAGAGCACATCGCCGGCGAGGATCGCCGTCGGTTCGTCCCAGCAGGTGTGCACCGTGGGGACTCCGCGCCGTTCGATATCCCCGTCCATGATGTCGTCGTGGATCAGGGTGAAGGTGTGGATCAGCTCCAGCGCCAGCGCCGCCGGGATCAGGTCGTCCGAACGGCCGTGGTTCACCGCATCCGCCGACAGCAGGACGACTGCAGGCCGCAGGCGCTTGCCGCCCGCGAGCAGAAGATGCGAGCTGGCTTTGTAGAGCTCTCCATACGCGCTTCCATAGTGGCGGTGCAACGCCAGATCCACCTTCTCCGCCGTCTCTTCCAGGTACTCCAGCAGATCCATTCTCACCCTCCTATCTATGGACGGTCACTTTTTGACCGTTCCGCATGATGTGCAGGTCGTTGTGCAGGGTATACCCGACCTCTTCTGCCAGCTGCGCGTAGGCGCCCGTGAGGTCCAGCCCCCCGTGGGACGGGATCAGGTGCTGGGGATTCAGGAGGTGGATCATCTCGTAGTGATCCTCGCGGTAGGCATGTCCGCTCACATGGAGATCCTCGAAGATCCTGGCACCCCGCATGCGCAGCCGCGCTTCGACGAGGTACCTCTGGCCATAGTTCATCGGGTTGGGGATCACCTTCGCGGAGAAGAGGATCTTGTCGCCCTTATCCACCTTGTAGGGCGTGTCGTCCATGACGATCCTTGTCAGGATGGATCCCGGCTCCCCCTGGTGGCCGGTGACGATGGGCACGAACCGCTCCTTGCCGGCCTTCATGATCCGCCGGAGCGTGCGGTCCACCGTGCGGCGGTTACCGAACATGGACAGACTCTCGGGGAACCCCACCAGCTTCATCTGCTCGGCGGTCGCCGAGTAGCGCTCCATGGATCGCCCGAGGAGGATCGGTTTTCTCCCGATCTCGTGGGCGCACTCTGCAATCGTCTTCACACGCGAGATGTGCGACGAGAACGTGCTGACCATGATCGCACTCTTGTCGTCCTCGTAGCTCGTGATCGTATCACGCACGAGATCCCGCGCTATCCGCTCACTCGGGCATCTGCCCTTCTGCATCACGTTGGTTGATTCCACGATGAACGCAACCACGCCCTCCTTCCCGATCTGCCGCAGGCGGGCAAAATCCGGCGGATCGCCGATGACCGGCGTCCGATCCAGCTTGAAGTCGTTCGCGTAGACCACGGCGCCGTGCGGAGTGTGCAGGACCGCCGTCACGGTCTCGATGATGCTGTGCTGCATCCGCACGAACTCCAGGACCAGGTTCTGGGAGAGGGTGTACTTCTGCCCCGTCCGCAGCGCGAAGAGTTTGTTGTTCACGCCGAACTTCTGCTCGCCGGCGATCTGCTGTCGAATTAACTCGATCGTGTAGGGTGTCCCGATGATGGGTGCGTTGTAGCGATGCGCCAGCTTGGGGATCGCCCCGATGTGATCCAGATGTCCATGGGTACAGACGATCGCTTTTACCGTCCCCTCCACGGTGTTCATCATGGTGTCGTCGGGGATCGCCTTCATCTGGATCAGGTCGAGGGAGTGCATATTCTCGACCTCAGCCTCTTCGTGGATCATGATCTGATCCAGACGGAGCCCCATATCGAAGATCACGATCTCTTTACCGCAGCGGACGGCGGTCATATTCCTTCCGACTTCCTCATAACCGCCCACTGCCACGATTTCAATATCCATTCTTTACCTCTTGTATCCTATTGCGGTGAAGCATCTCCCGGCTCGGGCCGGTGATATGCACCCGTACTCGTTTCAGATCCTTCAGTGTCCGTGATCCGGTCAGGAACATGGCGATCCGTATCTGCTCCTGGATGGAATCTATCGCGCTGGAGAGATCCGCTTCTCCGGCAAGGGCCGGCTTTAAGAAGGGCAATGCCATACCTCCGAGATCTGCCCCGAGGGCAATGCCCTTCGCGATATCAAGACCGCTTCGAACTCCTCCACTGACGATGACCCCGGCTCCGTCGATCGCGACCTCGCAGAGGCTCACAACCGTGGGGATGCCCCAGGAGCGAAAGGCCGCCCCGATGGCGGCGCGGCGGGGATCCGTATGCCTGTAGGCCTCAACCGCCGCCCACGAGGTTCCGCCCCATCCGGCAATATCGATGGCCTGTACACCGGCGCCGAGCAGTCTGCGGGCGACCTCCCGTGATATGCCGCATCCCGTCTCCTTGACGATTACGGGATGGCGGAGCCCGGCAGCGAGGTCTGCGAGCGCCTGGAGGCAGCCGACGGCATCGTGATCGCCTTCCGGCTGGATCGCCTCCTGGACAAAGTTCAGGTGTATCGCGATCGCATCCGCATCGATCATCTCGATCGCCCGCTCGGCCCACTCGATGCCGTGATCGCGGAGTTGAACGATGCCGAGATTGGCGCACAGGAATGCATGGGGTGCCGTATCGCGCACCACCGTGAAGCTCTCCTCGAGATCGGGATTCTCCAGCGCCGCGCGCTGCGAACCCACGCCCATGCCGATGCCGTAACGCTCCGCCGCTGCCGCGAGCCGCCGGTTCACCTCGAGGGTATCCGGATGCCCGCCCGTCATCCCCGCGATGAACAGCGGGAACGCCATGGATGTGCCGAGAAAGCGCAGGCTGGTGTCGATCTCTGCCAGATCGCACTCCGGCAGCGCATTGTGCACCAGCCGGACATCGGCAAAGCCGCTCTCCCCCTGCTCCACCGCCTCCTCGCAGCAGATGCGGAGGTGGTCCCGTTTCCTCGAGGATGTATGGCCCTCCATGCTAACTCCTGATACTCACCACTGTGCCGCCGTGGTCCGTACCGCTCAGGAAGTCCCCAATTCTTGCAGCATGGAAGATGTGCGAATCCACGCCGGCTTCTGCGAGCCGGAGCAGCTCCTGCACCTTGCCTCTCATGCCGCCGGTCACGTCTACATGGGATGAATTCCCGATCGGCAGCGACTTCGCCGTCGCTGGTCCGATCTTTGGGATCACCCTGCCGCCGTCGAGCACACCGGCAACATCGGTGGCGACGCCCACCCGCGTTGCGCCCAGTGCCCGCGCGACATACACCAGGAGCTGATCGCCCGAGACGATCGTCGCTCCCCTCTCGATATCCATCACCACGTCACCGTGGAGCACGGGGACGATCCCCCGCGCGAGCATGATGCGGATGGGCTCTACCGCAAACGAGTCCAGCCGTCCGCTCCTGGCGACGGAACCACTCAGCGCGTGGATTCCGACGGCCTCGATGCCTGCAGAGCGGAGGCAGGCCACAACCCCGGCATTGAGGCGGGCAACCGATCGGTGTGTCTGGTAGACGCCAGCGGTATTCTCCGTGTCCAGACCGCGATCGGCGATGCCGAAGCGCTTTGCCTCCGGATGCCCGCAGGAGCCGGCCCCGTGGATGATGAGGAGCCGCCCCGGGTGCTGTTGTGCCGCGATGGTGCGGGATATCTCAACCAGGCTCTCCTCGTCGATCTGGCAGTCCCCCCCCTTGTGGGTGACGACGCTGCCCCCGAGCTTCAACAGCACAATTTCATCCATCTCTCTCTCGCCTGGCACCTTCGGTATCGATGGTGGTGATGATCGCCTGCGCATCGCACGCCTCGATCGCGCCCGCTACCCGGTTCTTCAACCGTCCCGGGCAGAGGGCGACCATGCACCCGCCCCCGCCGGCACCGGTCACCTTCGCCCCGTGCGCTCCGGCAGCCCGCGCGGCGAGCACGAGCCGGGAGAGTTGGGGATGTCCAACGCCCAGGGCCTCCAGAAGCGCATGATTGATATCCATGCATCTCCCCATCTCGCGGGGATGGGAGAGGGTGTGTAGCGCTGTCATGGTGACCGCTCCGATGGAGTCCAGCAGTGGTTCGACGATCTCGGGATACTTCTTCTTCAGCATGCCGACCTTCTCCACCATCGCCGCCGTATTGTGCGAGATCCGGGAGTTGCCCACCACCAGGGGGAGGTTCTGAGGCGGCAGCCTCCTCTTTCCGGACTCTGTGATCAGTACTATTCCGCCGAAGGAAGATACATAGGTATCCGTCGGGCTCGCTCTGCCCTTCTGGACCTTCTTCTCGATCGAGAACGCGATGTCCGCGACTTTCTCACGGCTGTATCCGGTCCCGAACTCCTCGTTGATGGCGGATAGCGTGGCAACGGTCACTGCGGCGGACGAACCGAGACCCGACGAACTCGGGAGCTGTGAACGCACGTAGACGCTACCCCGAACCCCCATCTCCTGGAAGCACTCCTCAATGTAGGGCGAGTTGATCCGTGAGGGGCGACGGGATTTTCTGACCGTCACATAGACCCGGGATCGGATCGCCATCGCGATGCCCGGTCTGCCATACACGACCGCGTGCTCACCGAACAGGAAGACCTTGCCCGGCGCACTCCACGTTGCCACCCGGAACCTCCGCCTATATCACTGCTATCGCTGCATAACCCACTACAGAGGCGAAATCCCCGGTCACATCGCCGCTTGTCGCATACTTCAGGAGTTCTGCACGGGTGGCGCCCAGTCCCCGGGCGACCGTGCACATGGCGGCGATGGGACCATAGCCGCAGGTGGTCACCTCTCGCCGGGAGATCCGCTCGTAGAACTCGGGAATGTCCAGCGATTTTAGAGCATCGATCGCGTAGAGATCGTTCCTCTTCGCCGTCTCGTGCGGGACGTAGTGGGAGAAGTCGCTGGACGCCACGATACGGACATCCCGTCCCGTCTGCCGGATCCCTTGCAGGATATCCTCGGCCATATGGAGGGCGCTATCCAGATCCTGGTCACCCATCATGATGGGCGCGATCCGCGCTCGGGGGAAACGGTACTTGATGAACGGCATCTGCGTCTCGAGCGAGTGCTCCTGCAGGTGCGAGACCTCGTCCACGCCGATTCCGATCGCGTCCACGAGCTCCCTGTCGATATCGACGATCCCGAGAGGCGTCTCCCAGGGGAGTGCAGAGGCGCTGTTCAGGTATCCGCGGTGACTGGGGCCGATGACCACGAAGGTGCCCCCGAAATCAGGCTGCAGCGCACGAAACGCACAGCCGGCAGTCTCACCCGAGTAGACATAGCCCGCGTGCGGGGCGACGATTCCACGTGCATCTATGCCCAGATCCCTGCCGGCAAAGAACCTGGCCAGGAGCTGCTCCAGGTGCCTGGGCTCCCCGGGGTAGAACATGCCTGCCACGCTACTTGGCCGCGTCTTCACAGGTCTGCCCCCCTATATCTCGGTTTCGAAGTCCTCCAGCGTGAGCGAGGTGGTAACGCCGCGAAGGTGCAGCATCTCCTTCGTCAGCAGATAGTATACCATGCTGAGCGCCTTTCTGCCCTTATTGTTGGTAGGAATCACCAGATCGATGTTCGCGGTCATATTGTTCGTATCGCAGAGAGCCACTACGGGAATGCCGGTCTGCAGCGCCTCTGTGACCGCCTGCGCATCGCTGATCGGATCGGTGACAACCAGCACCTCCGGCTCCATGTAGTTGGGCAGGTTCTGGTTGGTGAGGGTTCCGGGGATGAACCGTCCGGTGACCGCCGTCGCACCGATCGTTTCCGCGAATTTTCGAGCCGGGTACTGCCCGTACTGGCGGGATGTGACCACCAATATCCGTGGCGGTTCGAACTGGGAGAGGAACTTTGCAGCAGTCTTTATCCGATGATCCGTCTCCCGTATATCCAGGATATAGAGTCCATCCCCCCGCACGCGGTATATAAACTTCTTCATATCCTTGCTCTTCTGCTGGGTGCCGATGTGCACGCCTGCAGCCAGGTACTCCTCGACCGGGACAAGGGGTTCTGTAAGTTCTATCTCGATCTCATTTCCATTCATCGCATCAGCTCCTCAATCCGTACTAATTCGTTCAGTTTTGCAATCCTCTCCCCTCCGACAACCCCGGTCTTGATAAATATGCAGTTGAACGCGGTCGCCAGATGGGCGATAGTGTCGTCAGTCGTCTCTCCGGAACGGTGGCTCATCACGGTCTCCAGACCATGCGTCTGTGCCAGCCGCACGGCCTCGAAGGTGTCGGAGAGCGTTCCCACCTGGTTGGGCTTGATGAGAACGCAGTCGCCTGCTCCGTACTCGATGCCGGTGGTGATCCGCTCCACATTGGTGACGAAGAGGTCGTCGCCGCAGATCAGGCACTGCTCGTTCACCTGTGCGGTCAGATCCGCGAACCCCTCGAAGTCGTCCTCGTGAAGGGGATCTTCCACATAGATGAGATTGTAGCGGTCTACCAGATCGGCAATGTAGGCGATCTGGTCGTCGCGAGAGCGTACGGTATCGCGGTAATGGTAGGCACCCCCCTCGAAGAACTGGCTGGCAGCAACGTCCACGCCGATGCTGATGTTCAGCATCAGCGTATCGGAGACTGCCGCCGCTGCTTCCGAGACGATATCGAATGCCTGCATGTCGTCGACCTTCGGCGCCCATCCGCCCTCGTCGCCCTTGCCGGCCGCTATGCCCCGCGCTTTTAAGAGTTCTCCGACCTTGCGGTGAACCGCGGCGTTGGCAAAGATCGCCTCGGACGCATCCGCCGCGCCGCTTGGCACCACCAGGAATTCCTGGATCTCGGTGGCATTCTCCGCATGCGCGCCGCCGCCGAGCACATTGCCGAGGGGCAGCGGGGTGGCATCGACAAACGCACCGCCCAGGTAGTAGAAGAGCGGCAGATCCAGGCCGGAAGCAGCGGCTTTGGCGGCGGCAAGAGAGAGCGCGACGGCAACGTTGGCTCCGATGCTGGAGAAGTCGACGCTTCCGTCGATCTCTCGAAGGGTCTTGTCGAATCCGACCTGATCCCGCACGTCGATCCCGAGAAGCGACGGAACGAGACGTCTGCTGGCATCTTCAACTGCTTCCTTCGCCGGCCGTACCTTGGCCTCGTACCTGCCCGTACTGGCGCCGCTGGGGCTTGCAGCCCGACCGAATCCCTCGTCTGTCCAGATATCCGCCTCGACCGAGGGGTTGCCCCGGCTGTCCAGGATCGTTCTCAGGTTGATGTGCTCAACAATACTCATCGGATCCCCACCTTCCTCTTCACAGTGATGGGTATAACATTGTGGTTAAACTCTTCCAGTGCGATGTCGAGAGGATCGATTTTAGCGGTGGTGATCAGAACGGGTGCACCCATCGAGATCTGAAGGGCACGAGCCCCGATGATTCTAGCTCGTTCATATCGAGTATACTGTTCCATCCTCTTCCTCGAGAATTTGTATGAATATGGGGTCGCTGAGATTCGAACTCAGGTCACAGCATCCCGAACGCCATAGGATAGTCCAGGCTACCCCACGACCCCTCACTGGTATGGGCTGAGATCCTCCACAATCTCCTTGTGCGTCAGCAGCATACGCCTGCAGCAGTAGCGAGAAAGACCGAGATCGTCGAGGATCTTACCAGGATCCTCGCCGGCATCCCTGCGCTGATTGAACTCCTCCCATACGGTGGATATGACTTTGCCGCAGGTAAAACATCGCACGGGTATCATATTAATTTACCTCTGAGTGTATTCAACCTTTTCATCGGTACGACTTCTGGAACTTGTCGCGGGCACCGTGACCGTGCGGTTTCTTCGATTCCTTCTGCCTCGAGTCATTCACGAGCAGCGTGCGATCGTAGGCCAGGTATACGTCCTTTATCGCCGGATCGTTGTGCCATTTCACAATGCCACGTGCGAGCGCCGTGCGGGCAGCCTCGGCCTGACCCATGACGCCGCCTCCCCGGATATCGATGCTGACATCGACATCGGTGAGGGCATTGGGGACGAGCATGAGCGGTTCGGAGACCTTCATGCGCATCAGTTCCGTCCCGTATACCTGCAGCGGAACGGAGTTGATGCGGATGGTGCCTCTGCCGGGCTTGAATGTCGCACGTGCAATTGCGGTCTTTCTCTTCCCGCTTGTATTGATGATCTTTGCCATAGTATCGCCTCGTTAGAATTTTGCACCCAGGAACGTGCTTATATCCCCGAGCGTTGTGTATCGTGGACGGGAGAGCCGGCTCATGTGCGCTTCGGCTGGGCGTTCCATCTCCGCGTCAGCGAACTCTGCAGGCACACCCACATAGACCTTCACCCTCTTCAGGGCTTCACTGCCGCGCTCCCGCTTGTAGGGCAGCATGCCCCGTATGGTGCGCTTCAGGATATGATCCGGGCGCCGGGGGAAGAACGGCCCTCCTTCCACCGATCCGCGCTGCCGTTTTCGGTAATAGATGCCCCACACCGTCTCGCGGCTGCCAGAGATGACCGCTCTTTCTGCGTTTACAATGGCGATCTCTTCGCCGGCGAGGGAGCGTTTTGCCGCGATGCTGGCAAGCCTGCCGAGCACCAAACCGTCTGCATCCAGGACTGTCACCATTTTCTCACCTCAGGATCCTCACTCTGCTCCCCTTGGGATTCTTCATGAGCAGCTGCTCGATGGTGATGCAGTTCCCCTTCGCCTCTGCGATCTTGGTGGCCGCCTGTTTGGAGAAGTTCAGCGCCGCCACTTCGACGGGACGGTCGATCGCACCGGAACCGAGTACCTTTCCCGGCACGATGAGAGTCTCGCCATCGTTCGCATAGCGGTTGATCTTGCTCAGGTTCACTTCGGCGTGGTTCTTGGTTGGAGAATCCAGCCTTTTGGCGATCTCGCGCCATATGTGGGCTTCGTTGGTGCGCGAAGCCTCTTTGAGTATTGAGACCAGATTCAGAATGCGCGGATTTGTCTTTTCAGTAGATTTACTCATGTGGAGTCCCTCCATACACCTCTTGTAAGACCTCAACTGTCGCGGTTGCTTTGTCCCGGGTGTGCATGAGTGCGCGACGGAGGATCTCCCGGGCAGGGAGCGATCCGTCGCTCTCCAGAACGAAGATGTATCGCGTCTCGTCCGCAGAGATATGAATGGCAGGTTCGGCGCCGATCGCGCCGGAGAGGCAGATCTGCTCGCAGAGTCGGCACAGGGAGCACTCCTGCGGACGCTCCACTTCTACCTTTCGGGAAGGTCCGACCTTGAGAACGCCTCGCGGGCACTCCTCCACGCACATGCCGCAGGCGTCGCAGCGCTCGTCGACACGGACGCTCGGGTACATCTTGTAGCCGCAGGCAACCGTGGGCTGCCATTTGGCATGCTCTCTTCCGACATTCACGACTGCCCGCGCCTCGAGCACGAGCTTCTGGTCCTCGTCCAGCGCCACGATGGGAACGTTCTCTTCCGCAGGCACCGCACGGGGATCCGCCGGGATCAGATCGCGCGAGTGGACTATTCCAGGACCTTCCGCCGAGAGGGTGTAGGTGACCGTGCATGCCGGGCAGCCGGCCCCCTCGCAGGTGCATTCGCTCTGGGGGACGTAGACGGAGAGGTCGGTCTTGAGCGGGATCAGCCCGAGCCTGTGTGCGATCATCTCGTCGAAGAGCACGCTGGTGTTGTCGTAGATATTCACGTCCTCGATAGCAAGGGTGGGCACTTCGCCGATCATGGTTCTCCGAAGCGAGTTGGCGAATGCCGGAGACGCTTGACTCAGAACGAAGCGTGCGTTTCTCTCATCCTGCTCTACAAAATCGATCTCCATCACACTCTCCGTCCTCTCTTGCCACCCTTGGTGCGTATATTGTCGTGCGGAACCGGGGTCACGTCCTCGATCCGCCCGATGCGCATGCCGGCTCGCGCCAGGGCGCGTATCGCAGCCTGAGCGCCGGGGCCCGGGCTCCGCTGCTTCCCTCTTCCCGGTGCGCGCACTTTCACATGTACGCCGACGATGCCCTTCTCCATCGCCGCCTGCGCGACATTTGTCGCCATCTGCATGGCTGCATAGGGAGAGCTCTCGTTCCGGTCCTGCTTGACGACCATACCGCCGCTGCTCTTGGTCACCGTCTCGGCACCGGTGAGATCGGTGATCGTGACGATGGTGTTGTTGAACGAGGCGAAGATGTGCGCGACGCCCCATTTCTCCTTCTCTGCCACGTGATTCACCTCCCGACCTTGCTGATCCGTGCCCTCTCAGGGTGCATGTCCGTCTGGAGGGGAGACTGCTGGTAGTAGCCGATACGGTCCTCGTCTACTCGCTCCACGCGATAACCGGGGATAGTCACCTTTCTGCCGCCGATGGCAACGTGTCCGTGCGTGATGAACTGCCGCGCCTGCTTGGGCGAACGGGCCAGGCCTCGCCTGTAGACCATCGTCTGCAGGCGGCGCTCCAGCTCCTGCTCCACTTTGAGTGCGAGCACATCGTCGATGTCGGCGTTGGGGCCGAGGAATCCCATCCGCTGGAGGTGCCCGATCAGCTCCTCTCTCTTGGTCTCGATCCTTCTCGCATCCGTGCTGGTGGACATCAGCGCCAGCAGCTCCCGGGCTGCCCGCCGGTACCGCCGCAGGGTGCTCTGCGCTTTCCACAGCTCGCGCTTGTTCCGAAGGCCGTACTCGATGACCAGCCGCGCCTCCTCCTCTATCCGTGCCTTTTCAAACGGTCGCTTGGGCGTATCGTACTGTTTGTGAGCTTTTCCCGGATATCCCATCAGATCACTCCGTCTACTCCTTCTTCCTCTTCACACCGACAGTGGCACCGGTTCTGCCCGTCGATTTCGTGCGCTGTCCGCGGACCTTCTGCCCGGTCTCGTGGCGGATCCCGCGGTAGCTGCGGATCTTCCGCATGCGGTTGATGTCTTCGTCGATCGTGAGCTGCACATCTGTCGCGAACAGGTGCTTGGTCTCGCCTGTATAGACATCCTTCGGCCGATTCATCATCCATTCCGGCACAGAAGCAGTGTAATTCTCTACGGCCTGGCGAATGCGCTCGACCTTGCTCTCGTCGAGCTTTCCCATAATGGCATGCTGATCGACATCCGCAATCTGCGCGATGGTCACGGCAGTGTGCCGCCCGATACCGGCGATTCCCGTCAGCGCTGTCTGTACCGATCTCGTCCCGTCGAGATCCGTGTTCCGGACGCGAACGAAATATTTTATCTCTTCTTCTTTTGGTTCTGCCATTCTATTGTCCCCCTAGAGTGCGACCCGTTCGGGAGCGTTGAGGGAGGGATTTGAACCCTCGAGTCCCAAAGGGACACAGGTTTAGCAAACCTGCGCCATACCTGGCTTGGCTACCTCAACATGCAACATCGCATCTGTGTAGACACTCGCAACGGAGTTGTTCCGCTGCTCCATGAATTGTGCTTTATTATATGGGTTGGATCCTTTTATAATGATTGTGGTGTCAGGAGGGAGCCTTCCCAGCCCGTTTTTCACCGCGTCCGATGAGCGCGGAGGTGACAATGGGGAGTGCGATGGTGGCATCCACAAAGCACTGGACCCGTGGTGATGCGGGGGCTTCCTTTCCCCAGCTCACCGCTTCGTCGAAGGTGCACCCGGAGAGCCCACCGAAGTGCGGCACATCGGTGGTGTACTGGATGGCATACGCATGGCCCCCTTGTTCGTGCTCATGGATCGAGGCGATGACCTGGGTCTGCTGGATGAAGTTCTTGGGGACGCCACCTCCGATGTAGACCACGCCGGTCCTGCTCGCACCTTCGACGATGCGCGTGATCTCGTCGGTATCGGCAATCTGGTCCACATCCACATCGACGCCCTGGCGGCGTGCTATTACAAGGCCGATGCCGATGGAAGAGTCGGCGAGAGCCGGCACGAAGATGGGAATACCGTACCGCGTGGCGGCAGAGACGAGCGAGTCCGGATCGGGTCTCTCCCGTTGTATCCGCTCGCCCAGCTGTTGCAGGAACTGGCGCGAAGAGCCGCGGAAGGGGGCGATCCCCCGTGCGAAGTCGGCGATGAATCGGTCCACGTCGCGGAACTCCTCCTCGTACGCAAATACGTCGTAGATGCGATCGATACCCTGTCGGTAGAGAGCGAGATCGTCTGCCATATGGTGGCCGAGGTAATGGCGAACGCCCAGGTGTTCGCTCACGTCGTGGAAGATATTGGCACCCGTGGATACGATCACGTCCACGTAGCGGCGTTCGACCAGTTCGATGAGGCAGCGCTGCATCCCGGCCGGTACCATCGCCCCCGAGAGACCGAGCAGGATAGTGCAGTCCGGGTCCTGGATCATCTGAGACCAGATCTCCACCGACTCCCCGAGCTTCCTCCCCTGGAACCCCGTCTGGCTCATGCCGCGGAGGAGTTCGGCAACGCTGTTTGTAGGTACAACTGCATGACGTGGTTTCATGTCCGCTCTCCCTCGTTCCACCGGTATATAGGCGCTCGGTATTGATAAGGGAAATGGCTTGCGCTCATCAGGCATCTGACCGTATCCATACTATAGGGGAGGCGAAATCCAGGATCCGGGATGTCCAATGGCGCGGCTGCAATCCTTGGGGTCGGAGAGATACGGCCTCATCTCTGCGAACACGCTTCTGATGGCTGTACGTCTCGCCTCTAGGTGCGATCGGCCGGCGCCTTGGAAGGGCCGGTCAAGCGGCGGGATAGTGAGGAGATCCCTATTCGGGTCGGGGCATGTTCCCTGCAGCAGGCTGTATCGGCTCTATCGTCTGGCTGTCGCACCAGCTCCTGCGATATACTGCATTCGAATGTGAAGGGCGTTATGCTAGAATCTCTCCCGCCGGTTTCGCTATTCCCGATGAAGCCGGGCGGATAAGACCTGCGCCGGGATGGCTGAACGTATACCTCACCCAGCGAATCGGGACCGTTCGGGATGCGTCGACTTTTTTAGTCGGCTGCATCCCGGAAGAGGCGCTATCGGACAGGAGGGTGTAAAGGGGGCAACGGGTGGGTGGGATCCCGGCTCCCTCCCGTGCGATAGGCCCGGATCGGGGAGGTACCTGCTCCCGGAATACGTATGGGACTGCGCACCATACCGCGAGAGCGGATACCTCCGACGAACGGAGTCGGGGGGAAGCCGCCCTTAGCGTGACTTGCGACCGTGGGGGCATGGTGAAGCATCGCACGGACCATCCATGGAGGGTATCGTATCGATAGGGCTGCAGGGGAAATCCGTTCACCTAACCGTAGCAGTGTATGCGGAGCGGGGGGTGCACCCCCGCTCTGGATCCCGATCCTCCTTCTGGGAGACTATTTCGACTGCATGCCCGTACTGCTTTCGTCTGGAGAGAGGTGGAACGAGATTTTCCATCGGGGTGCCATTCTCTCTCCTGAGGTTTCGGCGGAGGGGCTTGGATGCTATGCAGGGGGATCGCTTGATTTCAGGCTGCTCTCCGTGTGGGGGGGCGCATCAGGAGATAAGCGACAACGAACCCGAGCCCTGCCAGCGCCGCCACGTAGGGGAACACCCCAAGGTAGCTTCCGGTACTCTCCCGGATGAGCCCCGCGAGCATCGGCCCCACGATGGCACCGGCGCCGTAGGCGAGGAAGACCACCCCGTAGCAGCGGGGGTAGTCGCACGTTCCGAAGAAGCTCGCGGTCGAGGTGGGCGCGATCGCGAGCCATCCCCCGAGGGCGCCCCAGAGGATGGCGAACGCGAGGATGTAGACCGGTACCGTCGGGATCTGCCACATCGCAAGCGAGGCTGCGGCAATCAGCACAAACGACAGCATGGCGGTGGTCCGGGGATTCAGGCGATCCGTGAGCGCTCCAAAGAGTGGTCTGCCTCCACCGTTGAAGATGGCGAAGAAACCGACCAGGATGGTGGCGAGTGCGGGCTCCACCAGCACAATCTCGGTGCCAACGGGTTTAGATATCCCGATTGCCATGAGGCCGGCCAGGCATCCGATGAAAAAGCAGAACCAGAGTCCGTAGAATGCCGCTGATCGCAGCATTTCGCTGCGGTTGCACTCACACACCGGGATCGTACCCGTCCCGGGTGCGGGGGGGATCCAGCCTGAAGGCCTCCATCCGACAGGCGGAAACGAGAGCGGCAGGCCCAGTGCCACGAGCAGGAGGATGAACGCGATCCCAAAGATGCGGAACGTCGTCGGGACGTCGTAGGCGGCGATCAGGAAGCCCGCAACGTTCGCTGTGATGAAGGCGGAGAATCCAAAACCGAGCAGCGTGAGCCCCACGGCAATGCCGCGGCGATCCGGAAACCAGCGGGCTGCCACGGCAACGGGCACGCCATAGGCGATTCCGACGCCGACTCCTCCGATGACGCCGTAGACTACGTACAGCATCTCGACGGAGCTGGCCAGGGAAGCCAGCAGCCAGCCCGCTCCTGTCAGCACTCCCCCGACGATCGTCATCCGCCGTGGTCCGAGCGTCTCGATGAACCTCGCCGATAGCGGCATGGTGATGGCGAAGAATGCCAAAAAGACCGAATACGGCAGGAGAACCTCTGCCGACGTCACCGTCTTTCCCAGCGTCTCTGTGAAGTATGTCGTGAGCGGGGTGACAAAAACACTCCAGGCGTAGATGCTCCCCAGAATGAGGTTGATGACGAGCCCGATCATCACGAGCAGCCATCGCCCCCTCTCCGCGGGCATACCGAGTATGCGCGTCTCCATCGGTCTGCTCCTTTATCCCTCTGCCTCGAATATCGAGATCACTCTTCCAGGGTCGAGACGTCCCCGACAGGAATGCCGAGTTCTTTGGCCTTTAAGACCCTCCGCATGATCTTGCCGGAGCGGGTCTTGGGGAGCTTATCCATATACTCGATCTCGGAGGGCATGGCGATGGGCCCGAGCGTCATCCGCACATGGTAGTTCAGATCCGAGGTGAGCTTGTCAGACGGCTTCTGGCCCTGCATGAGGATGACAAAGGCCTTGATGCGGTTTCCTTTGACGGGATCCGGCAGTCCGATCACCGCCGCTTCCGCCACCGCCTGGTGGGAGACGAGGGCGCTCTCCACCTCGGCAGTGCCGATATTGTGGCCGGCGATGATGATGATGTCGTCTGCCCTTCCTAAGATCATGATGTAGCCGTCCTTGTCCTTCACGGCGAGGTCTCCCGCCGTATAGCAGTTCGGGATCGTGTTCCAGTACTGGCGATAGCGCTCGTCGTTCCTGTGGATGGTACGGAACATGGCGGGCCAGGGCTCCCTGATCACCAGGAATCCGCCGGTCCCCGGCGGGACGGGATTTCCCGCCCTATCGACGACATCGGCGACAACGCCCGGGATGGGTTTACCCGCAAATCCCGGCTTCATGGGCTCACCAACCATGGTGGTGATCATCTGCATGCCGGTCTCGGTCTGCCACCAGGTGTCGACCACGGGGCAGCGGCTGCCCCCGATGGTACGGTAGTACCACTCGAAGGCTTCGGGATTGATGGGCTCGCCCACAGTCCCCAGGATGCGGAGGGAGGAGAGGTCGTACCTGTTCGGCCACTCTTCGCCCAGCCGCATGAACATGCGGATAGCGGTCGGGGCGGTGTAGAAGATGGTGATCCCCTGCTCTTCAATGAGATTCCACCAGCATCCCGCGTCTGGGTGATCCGGCGTACACTCCGTGATGAAGACCGTGGCCCCGACGGCGAGGGGACCGTAGATGATGTAGGAGTGGCCCGTGATCCAGCCCGGGTCTGCGGTGCACCAGTAGATGTCGTTCTCTTTTATGTCAAAGACCGTCTTCATCGTGTAGTATGTCCCCACCATGTAGCCGCCACAGGTGTGCACGACGCCCTTGGGGGTACCGGTCGACCCGCTGGTGTAGAGGATGAAGAGCGGGTCCTCCGCGTCCATCACCTCCGGCGGGCATTTCGTCCCCGCACGCTCCATGATCTCGCGGAAGTCCACCTCCAGATCCGGTTCGAGCTCCACCGGGGGGGAGCGTCTGCGCAGCACCACGATCCTCTCCACGGTCGGGGCATTGACGACCGCTTCCTCCACCAGGGTCTTCAGGGGGATGGTCTTGCCGCGGCGCATGCCGATATCGGCGGTGATGA
>JAXDAH010000156.1:0-4039 GCA_034679905.1 Methanomicrobiales archaeon
GCCTCCGCCCATGCACTGGTGCTTCTCCGTCGTGGCGTAGAAGATCGCCCCCTCCTTGCGGGCTTTCGAGACCATCTGGCAGTGTCGCACGGTCTCGGGGTACTCGGGGATCCCTGCCGGTATGTCCTCGTGGGTCAAGACGAACTTTATCGCCACCGGCGAACCTTTGAGTCCCAGCGTTGCCTTCAGATCCGCCGAGATCTCTGCATAATCCGGTTCGTTCCGCATACTCATACTCTCCACGTACGATAGAAACCGATCACCGTTCTAATCGATAGCATTTGCGATCCAGAGCGGATGTTTCAGAGGTGGCGGAGTTTATTGTCCACCTTCTCGAAGAAGTTCTTGCCCGCATCCACGAAGAGCGCAGGTTCCGGCGACCGTTTGATACGAATCACCGCACCGCTCCTCAGATCCCAGGTCCTCTGTCCGTCGATGACCAGCTGGGCGGGTTTTACGCTCTCCAGGCGGATATCCACGGAACGATCGCAGCTGATGAGGTGGGGACGGGAGGAGAGCATGTAGGGGGCGAGGGGAACCAGCAGAAACCCCTCGATCCGCGGGTCCACGATGGGACCTCCGGCGCTCATGGCATAGGCGGTGGAACCGGTGGGAGTACTGATCAGCAGACCGTCGGCGCGGAAGGTCTCCGCCATCGTTCCCTCCACGATCACCGAAAAACGGAGCATCTTCGCCGGACGGGCCGTGACGATCACGGCTTCGTTCAGGGCGTCGCCGAGGGATTCTCCATCTGCCGAGAGGGAGATCCGCATCCTTCTCTCTACGGAGAACCGATCGCTCAGGTTGGAGAAGAACCCAATCGCCTCCTTCGGCTCCAGATCGGCGAGAAATCCGACCTCCCCCCAGTTGATGCCGATGACGGGTATCTGTCTTTTTAGCTGCTGGATGGCGAGCAGCACCGTGCCATCCCCTCCCACGATCACCAGCAGATCGGCGGAGACCTCCGGTAGCGGGATGCCTCTCCTGCCCAGGCAGGCCGCGGTGTTCGCTTCGTACTCCACTCGATGCCCCCCGTCGGTCAGCAGATCTCTGAGGGATTCGGCAAAGGTCAGTGCGTCTTCGGCATCGATCCGTGACATCAGCACTATCTGCATCGTCACCTCAGGTACTCGATCACCTTGTGGTGCAGCACACCGTTGGTGGCTATCATGCATCGCCCGACCGTCACTTCGTCCGGGAACCGGATCCCCCGCCCGTCGAGATCGCTCACCTCTCCGCCCGCTTCCTCGCAGACGAGCATGCCGGCTGCCGCATCGGTCACCCGGAGAGTGCCCCGGAGATCGATAAAGCCGTCGATTCTCCCGCATCCCACGTAGCAGAGCTCGAGCGCCGATGCGCCAAAGAGGCGCCATCGGCGGACCTTCCTCCCGAGCTGCATCACGCGTGTGGGATTGAACTTTCGCCCGTAGATACTCATGGCGCTCGTCTCCAGGAAGGCGGTGCTGGAGACCCGGATCGGTCTGCCGTCATGAAATGCGCCCTCACCCCGGCGGGCAAAGAACGTCTCCCCGTGCCCGAGATCCCGTACGAACCCCTCCTGCACGACCCCCTCCTCTGCATACGCCATCGAGAGCGCGTAGAAAGGGATCCCCGTGATGGCATTGTAAGTTCCATCGATAGGGTCCAAAAACAGCGTCCCCTTCTCGCCCTCGATGTCGCGCCGTCCTGCCTCTTCGCTGATCAGAGTTTTGCAGAACGGATTGGCCTCCAGGTAGGCCAGGATGCTATCTTCGACGATCCGGTCGATCTTCTGCGTAGGCGTTCCGTCCGCTCCCATGCCCATGTACTCCGCGGCCGCATGGGTACCGACCAGATCCCTGACGAGATCCTCCACCGCCCCGGTGATCGCTTCGAAGTGCTTGAGAAGATCCATGTGCCCTGCTCAGACTCAAACCTCATTTCGCGCTGGATCGGTTTAAATCCGTCGATTAATTTATGTAATGCAATCAAGATAAATTACTAGCGCAAGAGAAGTGAATCAGAATGAAGGAACAGACTGAGGTTGGTAAGCTGAAAGAGGGGCGCTACGTCGTGATCGACGACGAACCGAGCAAGATCCTCGGCATCGCCACTTCCAAGCCCGGAAAGCACGGAGCGGCCAAATCACGGATAGATGCCGTGGGCATCTTCGACGGGGTGAAGCGGTCCATCGTGCAGCCGGTCTCGGCCAAGATCTACGTGCCCATCGTCGAGCGCAAGAGCGGTCAGGTGATCTCGATTGCCGGGAACACGGTGCAGCTGATGGACACCAAAGACTACACCATGTTCGAGATGCAGGTATCTGACGAAGCCCTCGCCCAGCTCGAACCCGGCAAAGAGATCACGTACATCGAGGCCATGGGAAAGCGGAAGCTGGACTGACCTCAATCTTCCACCGAACCGAATCTTTTTAAAGACTTTCCCGACATTTTTCTTGTCCCCTGCGGCTCTTCCATACCCTCTGATAGCTTTTTACTCCTATCCCATAGCGTTGGAGGGGATCTGCATTCACCTCGAATGGCAATGGGCAGGATGAACAAACGGTAGGGCATCCCGTTGGGTGCCGGACCCTGACACTTCCCCTATCGAGAGGTGGGGTCTGTTCAACCAGGCATATACTCCCCCCTCTCCTGCTATCGGGTTTTCCCTACGGCTTCCCGTTACTCAGGCCTCCCGTATTCACAGGATAAATGTCCCCATCCTCCTGTACTGCCACCTCCGACCTGCGGCACCGCGCATTCTAGGCTGCGGAAAAAAAGCCGGCTGGACCCGGTCTCGGACCATCCCGCGCCGCCCTCATCGGGGGAGGGGTCGGCGTTCACGAGATATAGCGCTTCGGGACCTTGATCTCGATTGCATACGAGGATACAAACCGCGTGTTGATGATGAAGTAGTAATCATGGTTGCCTTCGTAGAACTTCTCAATCCAGGGACGGGGATCGTTCTCGGCAAAGAGGCGGGGATCCAGGATATCAGGATTCGCCACGCGCACAAATCGATTCGGATCGTCCGCATCCATCACCTGGATATTGATTCGGGGGAAGACGGTGACATGATCCTCTGAGACGTCGACGAGAGGCTCCGCCGTATAGTGCATCTCCCAGTAGGGAAAGGGAATATGCAGGATCTCGGTAGTACCGCTCCAGCGCCCCTGAATGACTGCATAGCTGACCAGACTGTAGTCCTGCGGCTGGGCGGGGGGCGTGCTGAGCCGGGGCCCGGTGTCTCCACTCTGGATCTGGTAGACCCCCGGGTCGACAAAACCGAGGGACTTTGGCGCCTCATTCCAGCCCGCAGTGGGAGATGGCATCGGGGCAGGCGTTGTGGGGAGAGGCGTGGGGAGCAGCGTCGGCATGGTCGTTACCGGGATTTCCTCCGGCTCCCTGCCGCCCGATAGCGAGACCCCGAAGAAATCCTCACCCGATAGGGCGGGCTTCACCACCAGGGCAAGGACGGCAACGATCGCCACCGCAGCCGCCAGGTAGAGGATGTCCTGCTTCTCCACGGGATCACCTGCACCGCCCTGCCCTTCCAGGGCAGGGCTTGTCCTGTATATCCTGTCGCTTTTGGAGCATATAACGTTGAATTACTTGTAGTTTTTTATTTATATTAAAATTAACTGTTATTCAATTTTCGAATTGTATTTATAGTAAAAATATCAACTAAAATTTATCGCTATGGAGTCCACGAGGTGCCTCTCGCGGGTCTTCGCCAGGGAGCCCGATATCGTGCGGTTGTGGTTAATCGGAGCGTTTGCCATTGTCTCTCTCCTGGTGACCGTATATGCCGTGAGCGGACAGCCGATCCTCCCCCAGGTCTACTACCTCATCCCCCACCTCTACATCATCCCGATCATCCTGGTCTCCCTCTGGTATCCACGGCGCGGGCTGCAGGTGACCGCCCTGCTCGTGGCTGCGGTCGGCTTGCTGACGGGATGGCTCTTCTGCCGCGGGCACACACCCGACCCTGTTCTCGCCATCTTGAATGCCGGCATCGACATCTGGATCGTCGCCGCCCTCGCCCTGCTCGCACGCTGCAA
>JAXDAH010000157.1:0-6169 GCA_034679905.1 Methanomicrobiales archaeon
GGTACCGGAATCCGTTCGAACTGCTCATCCTCACCATTCTATCCGCCCAGACCACCGACCGCTCCGTGGAGAGCGTTCAGGAGGAGCTGTTCCGGCGCTATCCCACCCCGCAGGCGCTCGCCGCAGCCTCTCCGGATGACATCGATGCCATCATCCACGCCGTCGGGTTCCACCGCGCAAAAGCGCGCTACATCATCGAGACGGCGCGACGAATCGTGCAGGAGCACAACGGCGATGTCCCGCGCACCATGGAAGACCTTACGGCCCTGCCCGGCGTCGGGCGGAAGACCGCCAACATCGTGCTCGCCCGTGCATTCGGCGCTCCGGTAGGCATCGCCGTCGATACGCACGTGCGGAGGCTGTCCCGCCGCATCGGGCTTACCGATCACGCGGACCCGCAGAAGATAGAACGGGACCTGATGGCGCTCTACCCGCAGGAGGTCTGGGGGCGGATCAACTTCACCTTCATGCAGCACGGGCGGGCGATCTGCACAGCACGGGCGCCGCGGCACGAATTCTGCGTGATCCGCAACGACTGCCGCTGCTACCGGGAGCTGCCAGCGGGCGGGCACTCGCCGCTCTGCGGTTAGGACCACGCGCCGAAGATTACCCAGTAGAAGATCCAGGAGAGCGCCGCCGAGGCCGGGATGGTGATGATCCAGGTCGCCACGATCTCGCGCACGATACCCCACTTCACCGCCGAGTAGCCGCGCGTGGCGCCGACGCCCATGATGGCTCCGCTGATGGCGTGCGTGGAGGAGACGGGGATGCCGAACATCGTGACGAGAGAGAGGACGACCCCGCCTCCCGTCTCCGCGCAGAATCCCTGGTAGGGCTTCAGCGCGGTGATCTTCCTTGCCATCGTCTCGACAACCGTCCAGCCCCCGAGGAAGGTCCCCAGGGAGATCGCAGCGGAAGAGGACAGGATCACCCACAGCGGGACGGTGAACTCCGAGAGCAGCCCCCCAGCCACCAGGAGGGCGGTGATGATCCCCATCGCATGCTGGGCGTCGTTGCTGCCGTGACCGAGCGAATAGAAGGCCGAGGAGAGGAGCTGCAGGCGGCGGAAGCCCAGGTTCGCCTGCGTGGGATTGGCGTTCCGCAGCCTGCGGAAGGTCAGGGCCCCGAAGAGGAATGCGATTAAAAATCCGAGGGTCGGCGAGATGACCATGAAGACTACGATGGCGAGGATCCCGCTCAACACCAGGATGCCGCCGATGACGAGGATCGGAATCGTGATGGCAAAGCCGAATAGAGCGCCGATCAGAATGAAATCCTGCCAGGGATCCCCCCGGTGCACCGCGACGGCCACAAAAAAGAGCGCACCCAGGAAAGCCCCGACGATCCCCCACACAAAGACCGACAGCAGCGTGCTCACCGGCGGCCAGAGCACGGCGCCTGCACCCGCGCTGGCGATCGCCCCACCGAGAAGCCCTCCGATCATCGCATGCGTGCTCGATACCGGGATGCCCAGGCGTGTCGTCAGAAAAACCCATACGATAGCGCTTGAAAGGGCGGCGATGATGAGGACGGGGGTGATGATCTCCAGGTCGATGAGCCCGGCGCCCACGGTGCGGGCGACGGCTGTCGTGAAGAAGAGGGGGCCGATCAGGTTGAAGAAGGCGGCCAGACCGACTGCCCGTATGGGTGTCAAGACTTTGGTGGCGATGATGGTGGAGATGGCGTTCGCCGCATCGTTCATCCCGTTCACGAAATTCAGAAAAAGCGCCAGGATTATCCCGATTATGAGGACCGGCTCCATACAGGATCACGAGTGGCGGATTACGATATCCGATATGACGTTGGCGGCATCCTCGCACTTGTCCGTCGCCATCTCCAGGTTCTCGTACACGTCCTTGAGCTTGATGATGGCAATGGCGTCCGTGGACTTGAAGAGATCCGTGATGGCATGGGAGAGCACCTCGTCGGCAAGGTTCTCCAGGCGGTTGATCTCGATGCACCGCTCTTCCACCCCTTTTGGATCTTTGAGGACGCGGATACCGCGCACCGCCTCCAGGAGCTCCACGGCGGAGAGCTGGATCAGGCGGGCGAACTCCCGCATGGGAGTATCGGTCTCGGTGATACCGTAGCTGTGCATCTGCTGCGCTGTCCCCTCGATATAATCCAGAACATCGTCGAGGGCGGATGCCAGGCGGGAGATCTCCTCCGGTTCCAGCGGTGTGATGAACGTGCGGTTCAGGTGCTCGTAGATCTCGTGGCTGACGATATCACCGCGGTGCTCGACCTCCTTCATCCGGTGGCACTTATTCTTTACATCCGTATAGTTGTCGACGAGATCCAGCAGGAGATCCGATGCCTCCACGACCGCCTCTGCCAGTTTCTCAAAACTATCGAAAAACTCCCTGTCTTGAGGAATAACCCATTCTTTGATGCCCACAAGCCACCTGAGGAGTATTTTTGTTCCCGGGGGTAAAAAACCACCTGTTCTCCGGCAGCGGGGGGGAATCGGACCCAGCGGCATGGCCTGCGAACGGAGGAAGGTGCGGCGTACCTGCGCGCGATTGCCACGACCGCCGACGCCGGCGCACAATGGGGGACCCATCCTCAATCAGTCGGAGCGCTCCCGCAGTCGGGAGCGGATGTGATCGAGATCCCCCTCTTTTGCCGGGATCTCGTAGAGAAAGGTGCCCATACAGACCTTGGTGAACGGCAGCAGGATCTTCTTCCGCTTCACCTGCAGACCGAGGAGCATGGGTGCCTTGAGGAGCAGGGAGATGTTCCGGAACTCGAATCCCGGGGCCACCTCGTAGTACTCCTTGCACTTCCTGCGCACGTACTCGTTCACCTGCTCCGGCGTGGCATCCGAGAGGATGATCCGCCCGTCGAGCTTGTTGACGCAGCGATCTGCCATAGCCTATCATCCATGGCATGAAATCATAAACGTTACTGGGCAGGAATAAAAAAATGGAACCGATGGACCGAGCGGGATTTGAACCCGCGGCCTCACGCATGCCAAGCGTGCGATCTACCCCTGAGCTATCGGCCCGGCTCAATATACTTGGACCCGATCCCTAATTAAGGATTGGTCTTCGCCATCTCGGTGAGGAAGCAGCAGACGGTGCGAAGCAGAGCACCCGTGCGCACGCTTCCCGGTGGGGCGGAGAGCAGGAAGGACATGCCTCGGACCCTGCGGCCGGAACAGTGCGCAGCCCTCCGCCATCGCCCCCGCGACGCCGGCGCGGCAGGAGCGGGACACGCAGGGAGCGGCGTATTCCCGATCGCCACCGGCCGCGAAGTGCGCCGCCGGGGTCGGCAGAGCGTCCGCCATGTCCTCGAACAGGAGACGCTGCACTCCCTGCTGCAGGATCCGGCAGGGTGAACTGGCCTGACGGTCTGGCGGAGAGCCGCTGCGGGGCGGGAAGGGCACCGCCAGCCGCAGGGCGGTACACGCTCCTCCAGCGGCAGCCATAAGGCAGGGATTTAACCTCTGCGGACAAGCTCTTGTGCGACGTCGCCCCGTTCCCATTCCTGCCCGCCGCGGGATTCATCGATATCCCGGAAGCGGTGCACGCATGTGCGGGGCGCTTCGACCGGAGGAGTACTGAAATGCTCGGGATTATCGGCGGCACGAGCCTGCTCTACTCGGAGCTGCCCGCGCTCGCACGGGAGGTCGTGCACAGCCCCTTCGGCAGTGCAGAACTGCTCTGCGGGGAGATCGCCATCCTTCTGCGGCACCAGCGGGGCGTGCCGCCGCACCGCATCAATTATCGGGCGAACATCGCGGCTCTGGCCCTGTGCGGCGTGGACAGGCTGGTGTCGATCGGGTCCGCCGGCGCCCTGAAGGCGGAGATCCCTGTCGGGTCCCTCCTGATACCCGCCGATTACGTCAGCCTCGCGGATATCCCCTCCATCCACGATCATGCCATCGAGCACGTCTGCCCGGAACTGGACCCATTGCTCTCCCGTGCGCTGAAGGAGACCATCCCCGAAGCCCGGCTGGGCGGCACCTACGTCCAGACCCGCGGGCCCCGTATCGAGACCAAGGCGGAGGTGCAGGTGCTCGCACGGATCGCCGATGTCGTTGGCATGACCGTCGCCTCGGAGGCGACGGTGGCCCGCGAGCTCGGCATTCCCTGCGCCGCGCTCTGCACCGTAGACAACCTCGCCCACGGTCTGGGATGCGGTGTGTTGACCTACGAGCACATCCTCGAGGTATCCAGGACGCAGCGGGCGAGGACGGAAGCGGTCGTGCGCCGCATTGTGGAGATGCTTGCATGAGTGAGGAGAGTTCGGATATATTCGAGGCCCGGGGGTCCATCCTGCTCGAGCGGGTCCGCCTGGGCGGGCGCCTGGTGGATATCGCCATCGACGATACGGGCGCGATCGCGGGGATCGGCGAGGACCTGAAGCGGGAGTATGCACCGGAGTTCATCCTGGACGGGGAGGGCAACCTGGTCTATCCAGGGTTCGCGAACACGCACACCCACGGGGCGATGACGCTTCTGCGCGGCTACGCCGACGACCTGCCCCTCCACACCTGGCTCTCGGAGAAGATCTGGCCGCTCGAGGCGCGGTTGACGGGCGAAGACGTCTACTGGGGAACGCGCCTGGCCTGCCTGGAGATGATCAAGAGCGGCACGATCGCGTTCTCGGACATGTACTTCCATATGCTGGATGCCGCCCGGGCCGTGGCGGAGTGCGGCATGAAGGCCGTTCTCGCCTACGGCTTCATCGACCTCTTCGATGCGGACAGGCGGGAGCAGGAGATACGGGCAACGGAGGCGTTTGCAGAGGGGATCGCGGCCCTGCGGAACCCGGGCGTTCGGGCTGCCGTCGGGCCGCACGCGGTGTACACGGTCTCGCGCGAGGGTCTGGAGTGGCTGGCGGAGTTCGCGGAAGAAGAGGATCTCGGCATCCACGTGCACCTCTCGGAGACCGAGAAGGAGGTGCAGGACTCCCTGCGGACGTTTGGCATGCGCCCGCCCCGGCGGCTGGACACCTGCGGTATTCTCACCCCGCGGACCGTCGCCGCCCACTGCAACTGGGTCAGCCGTTCCGACTGCGCCCTGCTCGCCGAGCGCGGGGTCCATGTGGCGATGAACCCGGCCAGCAATATGAAGCTCGCCGTGCACCGTGCCCCGCCCTACCACTGGTTCAGGGAGTTCGGGATCCCCGTCACGCTGGGCACCGACGGCGCCGCCTCCAACAACAGCCTGGATATCATCGAGGAGATGAAGTTCGCCGCTCTCCTGCAGAAGTTCTACTGGAACTCGCAGACGCTTCTGTCGGCCGGCGAGGCCGTGGAGATGGCGGGCGGCGCCGGTATGCGGGCCCTGCGGCTCGGGAGCGGGCGGATCGAGCCGGGGGCCCCGGCCGACATCGTGCTGATCCGTGCGCGATCGGTCTGCACTACCCCCCTCCACAGCGCCAGCTCCAACCTCGTCTACGCCTGCAACGGCTCCGCGGTGGACACGGTCGTCTGCGGCGGACGGGTGCTGATGTTCGACCGCACCGTCCCCGGAGAGGAGGAGACGCTGGACGGTGCCGCCCGGGCGGCGGAACGGCTGGTCTCCCGAGCGGTCAAGGCCACGGAATACGGTGCATGATCGGCTATGGGCATGGGGGGGCCGGGGAGACAGGCTCTTCAGAAATTAGATGCTATAAATTAAGTTTTCCAAATGTAATTATCAATATTTATGACGAATTAGTGGTTAGGATAAACGGAAAAATAACCGTTGTCGATAATAAAACCCCGAGATTATCAATTTCAGGAAGATAGATTTTAAATAATGCGATACGGAGCATTCTTCTATCCATGACGGATGGACGTGGTGACCCTATGAGAAGACTGCACATTTGCGGACTGTTGGTCCTTATCGCTCTCCTCCTCGCGACAAACCCGGTCCAGGCTGTAAGCCCGTTCCAGGTGAACGGACCGCACTACAATCTGAACATCATCGGAGCCAGCAGATATGACGAGACCCTGGGAAAGGATGTCGGCGACAGCATGGGCCACACCCTGTTCGTGAAGCTGGATGGCAAGTCGAAGATCATGATGACCCAGGCCAAAGACGGTGTGTTCCGGGTTACCGATCGGAACGGTTGTGACGGAAACGGCGCAGAGTTCAACATCGCTCCCGGGAATTACAATGTCTATGCCCGGGCGCTGGGGAAGCCCGGAGGCAAGGCCAATGTCTCGGCGTACGGT
>JAXDAH010000158.1:0-5082 GCA_034679905.1 Methanomicrobiales archaeon
GCCCGCGACGGGGAGGACGTACGGCGCCACGATCAGCCGGGCCGCCGTATCCGAGACCAGGAGCAGGATCCCGCCCATCACGCAGGATCCCGGTATCAGGAACCGCTGGTCGTCGCCGATGAGCCGCCGCACCATGTGCGGGCAGACCAGCCCGACAAACCCGATGACGCCCAGGAACGCCACGATCACGGCGGAGACGAGCGCGGCGACGACCATCCCCACCAGGCGGACCCGCTCGACGCTGACGCCGAGCCCCCGGGCGGTCTCGTCGCCGGCATCGATGGCGGTGTAGTTCCAGCGGTTGGCGGCAAAGTAGATCGTCGCCGCGGCAACGACCAGGGCCATGATCCCGAGAGTCTCCCAGGTCGCCCGCCCGACGTCGCCGAAGGTCCAGAAGACGACGGCGGCCAGCTGCGTGTCGTCGGCAAAGAACTGCAGGAACATCGTCCCCGCCGTAAAGAGGGAGGAGAGCGCCACGCCGGTCAGCACCATCGCCTCCGGCGACGCCCCCTTGATGCGGGAGATCGCCAGGATCATCGCGGTCGCCAGCAGGCAGAAGAGGAACGCCATGATCGTCGTCATGTAGGGGTTGTCGATCGTGACCGCGCCGGCCACCCTCGACTGCATGGTGCCGCTCCCGAGCAGGATCACCGAGAACGCCGCGCCGAACGCCCCGGCATTCGAGATCCCGAGGGTGAACGGCGAGCCGAGCGGGTTTCTCAGTATGGACTGCATGGCCACCCCCGCCACCGCGAGCCCGACGCCGGCGGCGATCGCTACGAGCGCCTGCGGGAGGCGGATGTTCCAGACGATGGCATCCCATTTGTGCGATACGCTGTCGCCGACGCGGGGGATGCCGAGGTGCAGGGCCCCGTTCAGCCGATCGACGGCACCGTTCGCGATCGCGAGCAGCACATCGCCGGCGGGGATGTTGACCGCTCCGACCGAGATGGAGACGACGAACAGGAGCAGGAGGAGGAGGATCCCGCCCAGGATCCAGAGATGTTTCCTGCGGATATAGGCGAGGTAGTCCTGCGGCACCGTCCCATCAGCGAAGTGCATGCCTTACCCCCGCGTCAGAGCGGGATCTCCTTAAAAGCCAGATCGCGGTACTGCTGGTTGATGCCGTCAAAGGCAGGCTCCCCCACGAAGAAGGTGTAGATCTCGTCGGCCTTCTCCACGGGATCGATGTCCGCGAAGCGGTCGGGATAGAGGATCTTGCCGACGAAGTACGCATCTGCAAACACCGACTCGTAGTTGACGTTGTAGTAGTTGTAGGGCAACACACCGTAGACGTTGCCCTCCTTCCGCGCGGAGAGTCCCTGCAGCGCCGGATCGTTTATCAGTTCCCCGATCGCGCCGTCGTTCTCCAGCTGGATGGTGCCGACGTCGATGAAGATGTAGTCGGGATCCCAGTCGACGAGCGCTTCCCTGGCAACGTCCGCGTGCGCCACGCCCATGGCGCCGGCGGGATTCTCTGCATGCACCCAGAGGAAGGGCGGGTACGCCGGCTCGGTGGAGATGATGCCGTGGGCGCCGGCCGAGCTCACCCCGCCGATGTAGGCGGTCTTCCGCTCGGACGCCGGGATGTCCGCTGTACGGTTCTCGAGGTCCGTCATCGTCGCCTCGATGTAGGCGATCAGGTCTTCGGCCCGATCCGGGTTGTCGAGGATCTGCCCGATGAGCCGCAGACCGGAGTACATCTCGGCCTTCTCCGCCCCGCTGCGCAGCGAGCCGTAGGGGAACGCGACCACGGGGATGCCCGTCTTCGCCTGCAGCGTATCGGCCTCGGGGCCGCTCGTCGCATAGGACGTGCCGGTCGATCCCGTCTTGAAGACGACCTGGGGGCCGATGCCGATGATCTTCTCCGGGTCGTCCTTGCCGCGGTACTCGCCGATCAGGGGGAGACCCTTGAACTGCGGATTGACGAGGGCATAGGCCCGTGCATCCATCACCCGGTCTTCCTTCTCGATGCTGTCGACGCCGACCGCCAGATCCTGCCCCTGCATGTACACCAGGTAGCGCAGGCAGCCGGAACCGGAGCAGACGGCGCTCTGCGGCGGCGACGGCACCGTCACCGCCCTCCCGAATCCATCGGTGACCGCGATCTCCTGGCCCGCCGGGCTCCCTGCGCTGCCGCTCTTCTCCGTGTCTGCAGGCAGGGTGCTGCAGCCGGCCATGATGGCCATGCCGACGACGAGAAGCGCGAGGATAGTAATACTTTTATTAATAATCATTTGAATTCCTCATACATAGTTGAAGATAGATGGGACATTGGCATATAAAATTTAAAAATGTTAGCAATTGGTATCATTTATTAGATTATTAATATTAAAGATGGCGACGGCACGGGCACAACAATAGTCCTCGGAGCACCAGAGCTACTGCCGTTCGCTCCCCGCCCCGCGGAGAATCCCGCAGCTGCAATCTGGCAAGGTCGTGACAGTATGGAGAACGGAGCGGTTGCCGCCTGTTGCGGCTCTGCCGCCCGGACTGCCATGGTTATTCCGGGAAGATCGCCGACCTCGCTCGCAAACTGCGGCATATGCTGAGAAGGTTGCAGCGGCGATATCGAGATATTCGCGAACGCATTCGAGAACCGTCCCAGATACTACGGCCTCTTGGTCCCGATGCCGGTGTCCCGATGCAGGCAGGGCTGCCGGGATGGGGGGGGCCCGCCCTTCTGTCCGATCGGCGCATGCTGCCGGGGGAAGGGGACCCGGGGTCTGCCGGACTTCCCGAACGAGGTGCACGGGGATGCGCACCGCAGGAACCTGGCATGGATTCAGGAGCGGGGAGTCGAGGGCTTCGTCTCCGGCGGGAAGAGGAACGGATAAAGTGCGGCGGGGTGGGGTGCGGACGCTCCTGCGGAGATAACGCCTATATACCATGGACACCCCGGAGGGCCGGTCGGGGCAATCGAGATGGCACGGGAAGGATTTTACCGGGGGCTCCTGGCGGGGCTCGGCATCGCTGCCGCGGTATCGGGCGGTATCGTCTATTGGAAGTATCGGCAGGATATCCGGCAGGCTAGTGAACGCCTGGAGTCCGGCAGCCGCATCGCCGAGACCGCCTGCGGGCCGGTCGAGTATGGCACTCTTGGCGAGGGGATCCCCGTGCTACTGGTGCACGGGGCCGGGGGCGGCTACGACCAGGGACTCTCCCTGGCAGAGACCTTCGTCGGGGAGGAGTTCCACGTGATCTCCCCCTCGCGGTTCGGCTACCTCCGCACTCCCCTGCCCGAGGATGCATCCATCGCGGCCCAGACAGAGGCCCATGCCTGCCTGCTGGACGCCCTGGGCATCTCCCGGGTCGCGGTCGTGGGTGCGTCGGCGGGGGCACCCTCTTCCCTGCTGTTCGCGCTGCAGCACCCGGAGCGGGTGTCGGCCCTGGTGCTCCTGGTTCCCGGGCTCTACTCCCCGGCTGCCCCGGCCTCGGAATCACCACGGGTGCCGGAGTCCGTATACGCTGCACTGATGTGCACGGATCTTCCCTTCTGGCTGCTGATGCAGGCGAGCCCGTCCACCATCATCACCACGCTGCTGGCGACACCCCCGGAGGTGCAGGAGCGGATGACGCCCGACGAGCGGGAGCGGGTACATCGGTTCATGCAGACCATCCTCCCCGTCCGCCCGCGCAAGGACGGGATCCTCAACGATGCCCATGTGGTCCTCTCGCAGGAGCGGGCGCCCCTGGAGGAGATCGACGTCCCGACGCTCATCGTCAGCGCCCGCGACGATCTCTACAACACCTATCCCGCGGCGGAGTACACCGCAGAGCAGATGCCGAACGCCCGGTTCGTCGGGTTCGAGGAGGGCGGCCACGCGATGGCGGGGCACGAGGCGGAGGTGCGGTCCGCGGTGAGGGAGTTCCTGCGAGAGCATTCCGGAGCAGGATAGGACACGGTTATCGCAATCGGTGCACGCTGGCGGGAGCGCAGGAGGAGTTTGCGGAGCAGCCCGGCATCGCATTCTCTCGCATGCCGGCCGCTCCCACGACAGATCGGAATCTCTTATTGGCCTGTAGCCGATCTCCTGTACGGATGCTCACGGGAACGGTGAGCGGGTCGCGAATGCGCCCAAAGGGAACGCGATCCAACCCGGAAGGCAAAAAAGGACTGAACGGAGGCCAGGTATGCGGAGAATACCGAAGAGGATAGGCTGGCTCATCCTGCTCGTACTCCTGCCGGCCTCCCTTGCAGCCGGCTGCATGCAGGCCGGGCCGCCTCCCCTGGTCCACGAAGACTGCCCGCTCTGCATCGCGGCGCCGGGGGGCGGGGTCTCCTGTTCCGCAACGGGTGCGGCCTATTTTGAGAACCATACCCCGCTCGAGTTCCTGGACGAACTCCGCCGCCATCCCGACAGCATCGTCACGGTCCGGGATGCGCCCGACGGCTGGATCACCCGTGAGGATGCCGCGACGCTGATGGGGAGGATCGACTCCGAGGAGCCGGCGGCACCCGTCGTCTCGCTGCTGAGTTCCTACATGCCCTTCAACCAGACATCGACCGTGGGGAACGAGGCGATGTTCCTGCTGGAGGGTTACCGGCAGGGGCGGTATCCTCCGGCGCTCTGCTCGCTCCACTACTTCCATCCGAACCGGACCGGGATGCGGGAGTGGTGGGACAGCATAAAAATTTGAAAGAGAAAATGGCCATATTCCTGGTCCAGAGCATGAAGCCCGAAGGATTTATCCCTCGGAGAGTCTCGCGGTATATCCGAGCAGATGGCGGACGGCTATTGCGTGGCATCCAGGGAGGTTCCGGCATCCCCATCCTCTCGGCCGCTATCGTGTAGGCAAAGACGGGGAGATCGTGCCGGCACACCGGACTCGAGCATGATGGCTGCCCCGCCGAGCTGTCCGGAATTGCAGCGAATCCCTGATATAAGCCCGTCTTCGGCACGTCTTATTCACTGCAAGAAAGTTGAGCGACATATGCAGCACCGATGCTAAAGACCGTCACGTCCCCCGATGGGTGTCGGGACACCGATCTGCCCCGTGTTGCACCGCAGGAGAAGGTGGCAGTAGGGGATGTAATTGCTGTGGACCGGGGATAGATGCGGTGAAAAGGGGGACTCACGA
>JAXDAH010000159.1:0-5274 GCA_034679905.1 Methanomicrobiales archaeon
GCCCCCCCCCCCCCTGGGGGGGGGGGGGCGCCCCCCTCGGCCCCGCGGGGAGGGGAGAATCGAGGATCGTTGCAACGGATGGAATAAAAAAAATTCGTCAGCGGGCATCTCTACAGAGTGCTTCACTAATTATTTAACCCGAATCCCTGCAGGGGACCGTGAACTCCAAAGTCTCTAGCGCACGAGCGTGTGGCAGGGGTCTCGCCCCTCCCGGAGAATACATCTGTAAAATCCTCTCGATGGGGATTTGGACGGAGCACGAGTCAGGGTGAGAGCGATCTCGACAGTGAGGACTCACCCTGCCCACGAGCCGCACCTTCAGAAAACGCGTCTGCGACGGAGACGGTTCGAGAGTGAAATCGCGGCAACTGCTGCGAGGCGTATGTATCCGAGGACAACACAATGGCCAGTCTGTCCGGTTGCTCCATGAGGGGGAATAAATCGTATGTGCTGGAGGGATAGAGTGGGGATCTACATTTCTTGATAGTCGAATAAGGAGATGGCCATCGGGATAAACCGTATGCCAGGATATCAGCAGAACGCCCGAATTATTCCGAGCGGAGCCGCAACTGCTGCTCTGCGGAGAAGATATCCTCTCGCGGGAATTCTCCATGCAAAATGAACCACGTATGCCATCCATAAATCAATCGACGAACGCATATGCGACCTCTGAGTCCAGTGGAAGTGCGTTGTGGCGCTCGTGATAAACCGTATGACGCTATACCTGAGCACCATGGAACGTGAAGCCTGCGTCACCCCGGAACGGTGCATGCCGGAGCTCCCGGGCGCGGGGCCCGGGGCTTCGATCTTGGTACTGCGCTCACTGCGCGTTGCGGACGGAGCGTTTCATCCCGGCAGATTCCCTGCCGGATGCGCACCCGCCCGCCTCTTCGAGCTGCGTCGCCAGGGTGAACAGCCTGGACCAGGATCCCTGCGGCGGCAAATCTGAACCGAGAGGGCTGCATCGATGCATCGGGAGCGAGTCGCAGGATTGCCGAATCCCTGTACGCCCGACGCACTATCGGCACGCGCCCCGACGCACGGACTAAACCTTTAAACCGATCGACATGAAAAATGAAAATAATGTTTGTTCCTAAGAAGTGCTTCTTCACCAAGGGGGTAGGTGTCCATAAAGACCGGCTCGCATCTTTCGAGCTTGCATTGCGCAAGGCAGGGATTGAAAAACTGAACCTCGTCTACGTATCGAGCATCTTTCCTCCCAACTGCCGACTCATCACGGTCGATGAAGGTCTGCGGCAGCTACAGCCCGGCCAGATCACCTACGTCGTCATGGCGCGAAGCGACACGTGCGAGCCCAATAGACTCATCTCTGCGGCAATAGGCCTGGCTCTGCCCAGGGACGTGAAGGAATACGGGTACCTCTCGGAACACCATGCATTCGGGGAGACCAGCCAGAAGTCCGGCGAGTATGCAGAGGATCTCGCGGCCACCATGCTCGCCACGACGCAGGGGATCGAGTTCGATCCCAACTCGGCCTGGCAGGAGCGCGAGCAGATCTACAAGGCGAGCGGCAAGATCTTCAAGACCACGCATATCTGCCAGTCCGCCGAAGGAGAGAAGACCGGCCTCTGGACCACCGTGCTCGCCGCTGCCGTCTTTCTCTGATCATCTCCCCTGCTATTTTTTAATTTCGGGCATTGTCTCGATATACAGCATCGATCGCTACCTCTGTACCGGATACTATGCCAGAGCGCCACGATGCCGCTCGCTCCCATAAACTATCCCCCGCGATACGGATGCGCTCTCACCCCCGCGGTGCGGCCGGGACGTACTCGACCCCGGGCCTCCTCCGGCCCACTTCCATGCGGTAGAGTTTCATCAGCTGGAAGACTTCGGAGGGAATATCCGTGGTCAGCCGTTCTCCGAGGATCTCCTGCACCTCGCCGGCCATGAACGGGCGATCGTGCGGGTATTCCCCGGCGACGAACTCCTGTAGAGCCCGCTCGATAGTCTCGCCGTCGTAGCGATCTTCGAGCAACCTGCGAACGAGAGACTCCATCTGTCTCAGAGCCTTCTTTGCCTCGACTGCAAGCACGAGCGTCCTGTCGTCGATGCGGTTGATGCTCTTCTTCTCCATCACCTTCACGAGCGATACGGCGGGATACACGCCGGAGCTGTCCATCAACTGGGGATCCACCGGTCCCAGTGCGGCGAACGGGTCCATGACGATCTCGTCGGCGGCGAGGGCAATCAGAGTCCCTCCGCTCATCGCATAGTGCGGGACGATGACCGTCTTCTTACCGCTATGGGCCTTGAGCGCCAGGGCGATCTGGGTCGCAGCCAGAGCCAGTCCTCCCGGTGTATGCAGGATGAGATCGATGGGTACGCCTTGCGGTGTTGTGCGTATCGCCCGCAGCACCTGTTCGCTGTCGTCGATGTCGATGTAGCGGGCGATCGGAATGCCGAGGAAACTGATCGTCTCCTGCCGGTGTATCAGGGTGATCACCTGCGATCCCCGCCTCTGACCGAACCGCGAGAGGAGCCGTCTTCGTGCATACTCGATGGTGTACCTCTGCGCCATGGGGATGATGAAAATGAGTATAAAGAGCAGGACCCAGAGGTTGTTGAGGATAATCCCGCCGTCTATCTGCAGCAGAATGGTCGGGAGCATCGGGAGAGTATGCTGGAGCGTGCTATTTAAAGTATGCGGAGGACGGTGCCCGCTGCCATCTCCGGATCCGGCAGTTCCGGCAGTAGAGCCAGGTTGCATAGATTGAGTCGATGCGAGCCCTGCACACGGCCGGCTCATCGTCATTGTCCGGGTGCTCCGCTCCCACCCGCACCAGGGGCTCCTCTATCCACGATGCGATAGGTTCGAATATGTGGGCAGATGAACGGGAAACCCCTTCGGTTGATGTGAAACGCACGGGAATTCCGTGCATGGTGAGAGACGGGCATCGTCTTCTGATACAATATATATTGCGATGATCATCCTCGAAAATACGACGTTATCGGCTGTGATCGGCGATACACGGTCTATGGAGAGGTGGGATTCTCCTCCCCGATCGTTTCTCGCCTGCTGCAGTCCGAGACGGTGCTGTATCGTCAATGGATAGCGGTATGGGAGATCGAATACCGGGACCCGGCTCCTGCATCGTCTCCAGACGACCGGAGGCGTGGGCAGGATCTGAAGCTGCGCAGCGGCGTTCCATCCGCAACCCCCCTCGATCGCGAGGATGATCTCGAAGCGGCCGATGCGCATGCGGGGCGGCTGGTCGGGAGTCAAACCGCTTTTCTAAACGAGCCTCTCGTCAAATCGTTCGGTTTTCCCCAAGGTTTAAATAACACCTGGCACTATGCAGTGCGTTCGAACGGGGTTGGTGTATCCCATGGCTCGAGATAAAAGTGCGAAGACGAAGATGATGGAGATGATCTTGAAGGACCTCTCCGCGGATGACCGGAAGGTGCGGCTGGATGCGATAGAATCGCTCGCGATGAGCGCATGGGAGCCGGACTGGAACCCGGACACATTTCTGGCGGCAGGGGGTCTGCAGAGCATGATCGAGCACCTCTCGGACGAGGAGGAGATCATTCGCAGCGGAGCGGCGTCTGTCATCGGTGCCGTGGCGAAGAAGGGGGGCGTGCGACAGGTGCTGAGCTCGGATGCCGTCCCGGTCCTGACGCGTCTGCTCTCGGACGCAAGCGACCTCGTGCGCTCGAACGCCCAGGAGGCGCTCCAGCAGATCGAAGAGAGCCAGAGCAGAGAGCCCCCGTCTACTACCGCAATCCTCTAGAGGCATCGCGAATAGCGCTGCAAGGCACTATTGCGTCCCCCTGGGGGTGGCTGGGCAGGAGGGTGGGGCACCTGTGCAGGATTTTTTAGCGCAGACACCCGGTCCTGGAGCGTAACCGCGGTGAGCGGCCGGAGATATCCCGTGGCGGCGGTCAGAGACCGTTGCAATTGAAAATACAACAGAAAAAGATTCCTTTTCCTGATTCAGCGCGTGAATAGAGCTCTATTCAGAGGACGAAGACGGAGGGGAAGAAACGTTTATTAGGTTTACCGCGATATGTGGGGCTCGGAGGGGCAGTCTGATATGGACAAGCTGCGAATAGCTGTTTTTTGCTGGGAATCACTCCCGTCCATCAAGGTGGGCGGGCTTGCCGTGGCTGCTACGAATCTGGCAGAATATGTGGCAAAGGACCATGAAGTGCACTACTTCACGCCGGCTCTGGAAGGGCAGGAGAAAGAAGCCGTTGTCAACGGCGTGTACTACCATCGATGTACTCCAAAGGGCACCAATATCGTGGAATACTGCAGGGATATGAGTTTTCAGATGGTGGAAGATTACATCTCCGAGGAGAGGAACGGGGAGTTCGACGTTCTCCACTTTCACGATTGGCACGTGACCGACGCCCTCGAGATCCTGAAGGACAACACGACTGTGTTTACCTTTCACTCAACAGAATTCGGCCGAAACGGGAACCGGTTCGGTGAAGAAAGAATGTTTAAGGAGATATTCGAGAAGGAGCGCAAGGCAGGACGTCTGAGCAGAAAGGTCACCACGGTATCGCAGACACTGAAAACGGAGGTGACATCGCTCTACGGCGTGCCGGCGTGGAAGGTGGATGTGGTCCGAAACGGCATTCAGCCCGAGATGTACGCGCTCGACGTGGATTCCGAGGCGGTGAAGCAGGAGTACGGGATCCCCTCCGATGCACCGTTGGTCCTCTTCGCCGGGAGGCTCACCTACCAGAAGGGGCCCGATCTCCTGCTCGAAGCGATCCCGAAGATACTGCGGAGCGAGCCGGATGCACGATTCATCTTTGCCGGCGACGGGCATATGCACGACGAACTCAAGAAACGCGTGGGCGATTTGAATGGCAATGCGCAGTTCCTGGGATACGTGCCGGACCGCACATTCGTTCGGCTTCTCAATGCCTGCGATATCCTGTCCATTCCGAGCAGGAACGAGCCCTTCGGGCTTGTACTTCTCGAAGGCTGGAGTGCAAAAAAGTGCGTCGTGGCATCGGATGTGGGAGGACTCTCCGAGAACATCGATCACGGTGTGGATGGAGTGAAAGTGCAGGTCGACTCGGACTCCCTTGCCGCTGGTATCAGTGGGGCGATGAACAACTGGGATGGCATGGCCAGCATGGGAGAGATGGGGAGGCAGAAGATCGAGAACGCTTTCAGATGGGATATCGTCACTGGTAAACTTATCGAGGTCTACCAGACCTGCGGATTGAACTGATCCTTCAGGCTGGAGCCCCCCCTCCGCTCCAGCCCTTCGATATTCCGGATAGAGATAG
>JAXDAH010000160.1:0-26503 GCA_034679905.1 Methanomicrobiales archaeon
CCCCCCCCCCCCCCCCCCCCCCCCTCACACCCCCCTCCCCCCTTGGTGCGATAGGCCTGTCGGGAAATCCTCGATCTCTTGGTGTGGCACCGGTCCTGCGGTCTCCCTCCCGTTGTATTATGCAAGGAGTATGCAGGCCGAAATGAGGATCATCGCTGTAGGGTTGAAGGACCTGGCGATACTCTCGCTACTGCGATAGGTCCTGTACCCTGGGAGCATCGGGGATGCTAACAGCAGACTATCCTCGGGGGAATCCGTTCCTCCGCCATGGGCTGCCTGTTACTCTGTGCAGAAATGTTCGAAGTGCGACCCGACTTCCCTCTCGCCCTGCCCTCGGGGAGTGATGGAGCCGTTCATGGCAGGGGTGGCGCACAGCAGTCGCTGCACGGCAGGCCTGAACGAGACAAGGGAACGGACCGGCAATACGTGGAGTCTTTTCCTCCTTCGGGAGCCGGTCCAGACCACACCCCACGCAATAGATTAAAAACCGCGGTTACCCAAGTAGTATACGAGTCGGTGGTGGGTTGAAGGTCAATTTCGGGGGATTTGTCCCCATCAGCACGGTCGATTGGAGGGGAAGAGCGGTATGCACGGTATTCCTGCGGGGCTGTCCGGTGCGCTGCGACTACTGCCACAACCGATCCATCCAGGACGGCGAGGACTTCCGCAGCATCGAGGAGGTGGTCACCCTGATCGAGTGCTCACGGCTCCTGGTGAGCGGCGTGGTCTTCTCGGGAGGGGAACCCACCCTCCAGAAGGCCCCCCTGCTGGAGCTGGCTGCTGCCTGCCGGAAGATGGGGCTTGTGATCGGGATCCAGACGAACGGTGTATTTCCGGCGACAATCGAGGCGCTCCTGGAGCGGCGGCTGGTCGATCGGATCGCCCTCGATCTCAAGACCCGCTGGGAAAGGTATGATAACCTTTTAAAGCGAAAATATGTGGACAAGGTGCAGCGCTCGCTCCTCCTCTGCCGTCAGGCGTACGAGAAGGGCGAACTGCCGGAGTTCGAAGTCGTCATCACCCTCTTCCGGGGCTGCGAAGACGAGGCCCAGTACATCGCCAGAGAGGCGAACGGCACGGATCTGGTCCTGCAGCAGGGCATCCTCGGAACCATCGCTCCGCTGACCATGGCAGAGATGAGGAGGGTCGGCGATCAGATCGGTCGACGGGTGAAGATCCGCACGCGGGATGAGGGCGAGGTTGAGTATGAAGGTGATCGGAGTCGTTGGATTGCCCGCGAGCGGTAAGGGGGAGTTCTCCAGGATTGCCCGAGGGATGGGAATCCCCGTCGTGGTCATGGGTGACGTCATCCGGGCGGCGGTGGAGAAGGAAGGCCTGCCCCTGACCGACCGCAACCTGGGCGATACAGCAAACCGCATCCGGAAGGCGGAGGGCATGGATGCCATCGCCCAGCGCACGCTCCCTCTGCTTGCCGGGCTCGACGCCGATCTGGTGGTCGTGGACGGCATCCGCGGAAATGCGGAGGTGGAGACGTTCCGCCGCCACTGTGCGGACTTCACGCTGGTCGGCATCTGCTGCGGGTTCGAGATGCGGGCACAGCGGCTGTACCAGCGGGGGAGGAGCGACGATCCCCGCTACCACGCGGAGCTGCGGGAACGGGACAGTCGCGAGCTCGCCTGGGGGCTGGGGCGGGCTCTTGCCGAAGCGGACTATACCGTCTGCAACGAGGGAACCGTGGCGGAGTTCGAGGAGACCGTAACCAGGCTGCTATCCAATCTGCAGGGGGCGTAGATGCCACTCACGCCGGCATTCTCCGCCTCGTCCCGCGTCTGGGAGTCCTACGACTGGGTGCATGCCCTGGAGCCCATGGGCTACCGGGGCTGGGAGATCGTGTCGGACGGCAGGTACAGCCTCCTGAATACGGAGATTTTCCGGGGCATCCAGGAGACGATCGGGAGCACCAGCCTGCAGGTGACCCTGCACGCTCCCTACAGCGACCTCAACATCGCCTCGATGAACTACCCCATCTACCGCGAGTCGATCCGACAGATAGTAAAGACGATCGACGCGGCGAACCGGCTCGACGCGGGGAAGGTGACCTTTCACCCCGGCTACCTGTCCCCCGTGGGCAAACTGGTGCCGGATAAGGTCTGGACGGCCCAGAAGTCCGCCCTCGTCGAGATCGGGCAGGCGGCATCGGAGTGCGGGATACTGGCGTGCCTGGAGAACCTGGGAGGGTATAAAGAGTTCCTCTGCCGCTTCCCGGAGGAGATCCTGGGGATGACCGAGGATCTGGAGGGGATCGGGATCACGCTCGATCTGGGGCATGCGAACACCGTCGACCGCGTGTCCGAGTTCCTGGCCCGCCTCGGATCCGTGCACCACCTGCACATCCACGACAACCATGGCAGCCATGACGAGCACCTGCCCCTCGGGGCAGGCACCATCGACTGGGAGAAGGCAGGCCGGGCCGTCGCCTCCCGCTACTCGGGGATGGTGGTGGTGGAGGGGCGGAGCCTGGAAGAGGCGGAGAAGAGTCTGGCTGGATTCCGGAGGTGGTTCGTATAGCCGGCGAGACGCTGCACGTCTACTTCCTGGGGACGGCGGGCGCGCTCCCCACCCCGTACAAGAACCCGCCCTGCATCATGGTGCGGCGGGGCTCCACCACCCTGCTCTTCGACTGCGGGGAGGGCGCCCAGCAGCAGATGATGCGGGCCCGCAGCGGATTTTCGGTGGACGACATCTTCGTCACCCACTGGCATGCGGACCACTTCCTGGGAATCTTCGGCCTTACAGAGACGCTCTCGTTCATGGGCAGGACGGAACCGCTCACCATCTACGGCCCGGAGGGTGTGCACGAGTTCGCGGCTCTGGTGCGGCAGATAGGAAGGTCCAACCTGGGCTTTCCCCTCCTGTCCCGGGAGCTGAGCCACGGCTCCACGGTCCCGTTCGAGGGATTCTCCGTCACCGCGTTCGGAACCCAGCACGGCATGCCAGGACTCGGCTACATCCTTGCCGAGGTGGATCGCCCTGGCAGGTTCAACCGGGAGCGGGCGATCGAACTGGGCGTACCTCCGGGACCGCTCTTCGGGCGGCTCCAGAGGGGCGAGGCGGTCACGATCGTGCAGGACGGCAGGGAGAGAGAGATCCACCCCGGCGATATCCTTGGTCTCCCCCGCCCGGGGAGGAAGCTGATCTACACCGGCGATACGCGGCCCATCCACAGCAGCATCGAGAAGCTGGGGCGCGGGGCGGATCTCCTCATCCATGACGCCACGTTCGATGATGCGGAGCGGGAGCGGGCGATCGAGGTCTTCCACTCCACCGCGGGCGAGGCCGGGGAGGCGGCAGCGTTCCTGAAGGTGCAGCGGCTTGCGCTCGTGCACATCAGCTCCCGCTACACGAGTCCCGCAAACCACATCCGGGATGCCCGGAAGAAGTTCAACGGAGATGTGACCGCACCGGCCGATCTGACCGTGCTGGAGATACCATTCAGGAGCTGATATGCCAGGCGAGGGTGATTCCGATGACGGAGGTCCGCATACTGGAGATCTCCGGCATCGCAACCGGGTTCGTTGCGTTGATAGCTGCATCCCTCGCCGAGAGCGGCGCGGGCATCTTTCTCGGCTCCATCCATGAACTCATCGCACTGATTCCCGGTCTCCTGCTCATCGTCCCCGCCTCGATCAGCATGCGGGGAAGCATATCCGGCGTCCTCGTCTCCCGCCTCTCATCGTCCATGCACCTGGGTGCATTCGAAGTCAATATCGGGGAGGAGAGCGTGCTCGGGGAGGGCACCCGGGTCGCCCTCATCAACACTGTCGTTCTCTCGACCGTCCTTGGATTGCTGGCGAGCCTGGTCGCGCAGATCCTGGGGCTGGTAGGGCTCGGGATCCTGGATTTTATCCTGATCTCGGTGATCAGCGGGGTGATATCCGGCGTGCTCCTGCTCTCCGTCACGTTTGCCGTATCTCTGGCCAGCTACCGCTATAACCTGGATCTGGACATGATCGGAGCACCGGCGGTCACCACGGCCGGGGACATCGTGACCATCCCCATCATTGCCGGGACGGCGATCGCGGTTCTGGATCTCCCCGGGACCTACCGGCTGGGGCTGGCAGCGGGGGTGCTCGTCCTGTTCGCTCTTGCCGCCATGTACGCCGGTACGAACCTGCGGATCGGCAGTGTCGTTGCAGAGAGCCTGGCGCTCCTCGTCCCCCTTCTGATTCTGGAGATCGTCGCAGGAACCGTCTACAATCTTGAAGTCGGACTGCTGACGGGCGTTGCAGCGCTGCTCATACTCATACCCCCCTTCATGGGGATCAGCGGCTCCATCGGGGGTATCCTGAGCTCCCGCATCTCCACCGGGATGCACATGGGTACGATCCCTTCAACCATCCTGCCGGGCAGGGATGTGCTCCCGCACATCACTGCCACATACCTCTATACGCTTATCCTGATGCCCCTCGTGGCGGTCATCGCCCACTTCGCCGCAGAGGCGATCGGTCTCCCGTCGCCGGGCATTCTCGCGCTGATCGGGATCGCCCTCTTCGCCGGACTGCTCCTGATGACCCTGGTGATCCTGCTCGCCCACCTGATCGCCGGACTCTCCTTCTCGTACGGGCTGGATCCGGACAACTTCGGTATACCCATCATCACCACGGTGATCGATCTCATCGGCGCCTTCATCCTGATCGCGACGATGACTCTCTTCATCGCCTGATATAGCGGCGTGCAGCCCCTGCTCCGACCGAGGCGGCCGGTCTGCACCAGACCGATATCGCTCCTGCATGCATCCGCCGTCTATTTCGGGCGGCAAACCTGCCCGGCCTGCACGGCTCCGAGCTCGGAAGGGTGGGAGGATCCGACCGGAAACGCCGGCGGGAGGATGGATCGCCCATCCTGCTCCGGGGAAGACTGTGCAATCGCCAGAATTCGTGCAGCTATCCCTGCGGCCAGGGCATTCTCCGGGCCTGAACATAAACTAATATAGTGTTACATAGTCATACGTATGTGAGACGAAGTGAATAGCGACCTATGGTGGAACGCGATTATCAACCCCGAAGCTTCAAAGATGTTCTAATCGAGATGAAAGATATCTCGGAACTGATGGTCGATCTCTCCTATTCTGCGATACTGTTCGAGAACAAAGAGATAGCCCGGGAGGTGGTGCACCTCGAGGAGTCGATGAACGAGATGGTGTATCAGGCCCGGATCACGAGCATCCTGGGCGCCCGACGCCTCGAGGAGGCGGAGTGGATGAGCGGAATGCTGCAGGTCGCCGAAGCAGCCGAACGGATCTCCAACTCGGCTTCGCAGATTGCCCAGATCGTGCTCCGCGATGTCCGGTTTCCCGCCAAGATCAAACAGGCGCTCCCCGAGGCAGAGGAGGTGACCATCCGCGTCATCGTCAACCCGGGGAGCGCCCTCGACAGGCATACCCTGGGCGAACTCCGGCTCCAGAGCCGCACCGGCATGCGCGTGATCGCCATCCGCCGGGGATACGGATGGTTCTTCGACCCCGATAAGAACTCGGAGATCTGTGGCGGCGACATCCTCATCGCCAAAGGCCTGGAAGGCGGGGTGGCGCTCCTGCACGAGATGGCCGGCGGCGCCATGCACGCATGGCGCGAGCTCGGCAGCACGGGCGAAGTCGACGATCTCGATAGGGCGGTGCGGCTCATCGTGGAGATGAAGAACCTGAGCGAGCTCGCCGTCGGACTGGCATACACCTCCTTGCTCTTCAATAGCAAGGAGGTGGCGAACGAGGTCGCCACCCTCGCCAGCCGGATGCACGAGATGCGCTACCAGCTGGATCTCTGGGTGCTGCAGTCGGCCCGGCGGATCGCAGACGTGGAGTATCTCCGCGGGCTCCTCTACATGACCTCCTTTGCCGAGGCGATCGGCGATGCCGCTCACGCCATCGCCGACGTGATCCTGCGGGACATCGAGATACCTCCCCTCTTCATGAAGATCGTGCGGGAGTCCGACGAGATCATCTCCCGCGTGGAGATCCGGGCCGACTCCCCGCTTGCGGGAAGAACCCTCCAGGAGGCATCCCTCGGGACAGTCACGGGAATGGTGGTCCTTGCCATCAAGAGGGAGGACCGCTGGACCTACCGCCCCGGCAAGAGGACGAGGCTGGAGGCCGGGGATGTCATCATCGCCAAAGGGAGGCGGGATGGCGAGTGCAGGTTGTTGCAGCTCTCGGGAGAACGAGCAGAAGTGCCTGCAGAATGCGGAGAACAGTAACATGGCGCAAGATACGGATACCATTGTATACCGCCTCTGCCCCACCTGCGGGCTCGAGGATGTGGAGGTGGGCAAGACCTACGTCGCCCGTGTGCAGGGGTTTGCGAACTTCGGCACGTTTGTGCAGCTCAACGATCGAACCAAGGGACTGATCCACAAGAGCAATGTCAGGACGCGGCACACCGAGAGAGACCAGGTGCTCGTGAAGGTGCTCACCATCCGCAGCAACGGCAATATCGACCTCGAAGAGGTGATCCACCCCGAGTACCGCGTCGAGGTGGTCAAACGGACCTCTGCACCCGTAAAACTCTCGGAGCTCGGCACAAAGATCGGGCGGACCGTCTACATCGAGGGGGAGGTCGCCCAGATCAAGCAGACCAGCGGACCGACCATCTTCACCCTCGTGGATGGCTACGGCACGGTGAATGCGGCCGCATTCGTCGAGGCCGGTGTCCGGGCCTACCCGGAGGTGCAGCTCGGCGAGGGGGTGTCGATCGTCGGGGAGGTGATGCAGAGGAACAACCAGCTGCAGATAGAGGTCTCCTCCCTGTCCGCGCTCAGCGGTGAGGATGCCCGGAACCTGAAAGAGCAGATCGAGCGGGCTCTCGACCAGCGGGCGGAACCGCCGGACATGCCCTTTTTGATCGAGAGCGAGATCCTCGATCGGCTCCGCCCCCAGATGCGGCTAGTGGCGAAACTGATCCGCAAAGCGGTCTTCGAGGCCCAGCCCATCATCCTCCGCCATCACGCCGACGCCGACGGAATCTGCTCGGCGGTTGCCATCGAGCAGGCGGTGGTCGCGCTCATACGCGAGTCCGGCGGGGACTTCGATTCGGACTACTTCCTGTTCCGCCGGGCCCCCTCAAAAGCTCCCTTCTACGAGATCGAGGACATCACCCGCGACCTCGACGGGGCCCTGAAAGACTTCGCCCGATACGGCCAGAAACTGCCGATGATCCTGCTCACGGACAACGGCTCCACCGAGGAGGACGAACCCTCCCTGAAGATTGCGCAGGTCTACGATCTGCCCGTGGTCGTGGTGGATCACCACCATCCCGATGCAGTGATCGACCAGTATCTGAAGGCGCATGTCAACCCCTACCATGTCGGGGGCGATTTCGGCATCACCTCGGGCATGCTGGGCACCGAGATCGCACGCATGATCAATCCCTCGGTGGGCCCCCACATCCGCCACCTTCCAGCCGTTGCTGCCGTCGGCGATCGCAGCGAGGCTCCGGAGCGGGCCAGGTACCTGGCGCTCGTGGAGGAGACGTACCCCGAGGAACTCTGCGGGGATATCGCTCTCGCTCTCGACTTCGAGCAGTTCTGGCTGCGCTTCAATGACGGGCGGGAGCTGATAAAGGATATCCTGAACCTGAACGGCAACACCCAGCGGCATCGGAAGCTGGTCGGGCTGCTCCGGGATGCGGCGAATGCCGCCATAGGTGAGCAGCTGGATGCCACGATGCCCCACGTCCGCTCGGAAGTGCTCCCGAACGGAGCCCGGCTCTTCCTGCTGGACGTGGAGATCCATGCGCACAAGTTCACGTTCCCGCCGCCGGGGAAGACCTCCGGCGAGGTGCACGACCGCCTGGTGCAGCAGCATGCCGGCGAGCCGGTGGTGACCATCGGGTTCGGGCCGGACTTCGCCGTGCTCCGCTCGCGGGGCGTGATGATGAACATCCCGAAGATGGTGCGCGAACTCCGTTCCGAGATCGCGGGCGGGGGCGTCTCCGGCGGGGGGCACCTGGTGGTCGGCAGCATCAAGTTCGTGGAGGGTATGCGGGACGCGGTGCTGAAGGGGCTGATCGAGAAGATCGGGCTGGCGCCCCTCGGCAGCTGACGGGATCCCCCTCCCGACGCCGAGGCTTACATGGTCCAGCGTTTTCAGAAGCAGGGATTCCTGGAGATCGCTGCCGCCCATGCCTGCGGCGGCAGCCTTGCGGGTGGAAGATCGCAGAACGAAGACGCCATGCTCGTTCTTCCGTTGCAGGATGCCACGCTCCTCGCGGTCGCGGACGGTCTGGGCGGGCACTCCGCCGGCGAGGAGGCTTCGCGGATCGCGGTGGACGTAATCCGCGCCGCGATGGAAGGCTCCTACCGTGAGGGGATGGACGCATCCGCCATCCGATCCCTTCTGGCCGGGGCGTATCGCAACGCTCATCGGACGATTCTGGAGGAGGCCACGGGCGAACGGGAAGGCATGGGAACGACGCTCGTCACAGCCCTGGCGAGAGGGGATTCCGCCGTGATCGCCAACACCGGGGATTCCCGCGCTTACGTGATCGGCGGGACGGTATCGTTCGTCACAAGGGACCATTCCCTCGTGCAGGAGCTGGTGGATCGCGGAGACATCCCGCCGGAGATGGCGAAGCAGCATCCTCTGCGAAATATCGTCACCCATGCCCTCGGGCTGGACTTCGGCCTGGATCTCTACGAGGTCGGCCTCGCCGCGGGAGAGACGCTTCTGCTCACCAGCGACGGGGTCCATGATTACGTCGAGGATGCAGTGCTCGTTTCGGCCGCGTCAGGGAAGGATTGCACCTCCATCGTGCACGTACTGCTGGAGAATGCCCTCGAAGTCACGCAGGACAACGTGACGGTTGTGGTATACAGGCGCGCGGAAGAGCCGTCCGTACGGCGAGCCGCTTAAAGCATTGGCAGATCGAATAAAAATAAAAATGCGTCCCGCTGTGGTAATATCGCTAGATATATATATTTGAACTGGATAGATTTTACACAACAATCGAGGTGGGGCTGCATGCCGTCGACCCGGCGAATCCGCGAGAAATACAACGAGACACAGAGGAAGATTGTATACTACCTCAGTCAGGGCCTGAAGCGGGGGAATCATTTCTTCAAGTCCAAGTACATCGCACGGGACCTGGGGCTCTCCCCTAAAGAGGTGGGGACGAACATGGGGATCCTGGCGGAGGTCTGCGAGGAGCTGAACATCATCAAATGGAGTTACTCCAATAGCACGACCTGGATGGTCACGAACAAGGTTCTGGGGTAGGATCCTCCCCCGCATGGGGGGACACCCTGCTGGTGAATCCTCTTGAGGAAAGGAACCCCTCTCGACAGCCCCTCTCTCCGATTTTCTGATCCAGCTTCGCATGGCGAGCGAGGTATCGATCCGCACCCCGTCGGGTAGTCCTGCCCGGATGCACGAGTTCCACGATCTTCGGTCGTGCAGGGTCCTATGCCCGGCTCCATTCCCCATCAAGATCGAGCAGGATCGGGAGGAGTCGTCCTCGCCCAGCGTAGGGGTGCCCCTGCCGGGACGGGCAGGAGACACCGCTTCTCCGCCGGCCTTCTTCTCGCCAGGTAAATTGGCCTGGAGTATCCGGGAGCGGCCGAGGGTGCGACGATGGCTCCTTGAAAGATGTCATGTACCGGACAAGCCCTAGCGTATGCAGGAACCGTGTAGGATCGGCGTAGATCCCCCTTCCCGGGGTATTGCACCCTCACTGTGTGCAATGGAGTAGGGGCAAGGAGGTCTACCTCTCCTCCACGTCTATCGCACTGGCAGGGTGGGGGACGGGGGGAGAGGGGGATTGCGCCCCCTATCTCTCAAGGAGCGATACGGCCTGGATTCTCCACGACCGAAACCACGGCTATCGTTGGGCATCGTGTGCTGGCAGGTTGCAGGCTGGAATCGGGCCTGGGATCCGGACAAGGCCTGGTGGTGGAAAATCGGCGGATGGGTTGCCCCGGCATCCCGATGGTCTCTCTCTCGATGTCACACGGGCGCGAGATGCTCCGCGGTGCTGCCCCCCTCTCTCCCTCTTGCGCTCGCCCGAACGGCCGGCGTGGCAGATTCCTGGACGCATCGCACGGTGCTGGATCGTATCTTCATCGAATCGCGACGCGGTCAAAGCCGTATCGGGGCGATCGCAACAGTATCTCCGTGACCGGCTCCACCCGCTGGACCTACATGTTTATCTCTCTCCAGGGTCTCTTCTTATCCTGCAGAAGACGTCCGTCGCGGCGGCGGACCGTCCGGCCGCATACCACTCAAGGTGAACTGCCATGGAGAAGAGAGTCGAGATTGTCGGTACAATCGATTTTGTCGCGAATATCAATGAGAGCAAGGACTGTCTGATGTCCCAGGACAAGACGCAGGATGACCCCGCCGTTCCGTGGTTCAACATCGATCTCCCCAAGGGTCACGGCTTCAAGGCCGGGGATCGGGTCAGAGTCACGGTCGAGAAGCTCTGACCCCTGCAGCAAGGCGCACCCGAACTACGAGACTGCATCCTGCTCCTAGCTTCCAGATCCCGCAGCGCGAGGCGGATTCTCCTTTTGCTCTGCGGAATTCCCGTCTCACGTTCTCAAATCGCCCACGCTACGCTCCTCGTTGCTGGCCATGCTGGGAGGTATTCGGGAATTTTCTCCCTCCCGGTGCGCGGGGGCCCTCGCTCCCCTACTTCACGGTCTATCGCATTAAGGGGGGTGCATTCTCTCCCCCAACTGTCCCCACCCCCGCCAGCTACGATACTCTCCCTTGGAGGAAGATCGAGGCGATGCTTCCCCTTATCCCCAGGATGCAATAGACCCTCAGGCGGGACTTTGACGAAATCCGTATCCCTAGCCGCGGGAAGAGGATCAAACCCCCATTTTATCCTGTTCGTCTATCATCTTCGGCAGATTGGTACTCGGTTTCGTACTATCCCCTTTGGCACCCACAGGGAAAGAGTCCGTTGATCCCCCGTTGTTCCGTCACTCATGTGGAGTGCTATCCTGCTGTATGGACTGCCCTCGGGCTGGTCCCCTGCGACGGCTGCATCACTCCAAGGATCTCATTTCGAACCTGCTCTGCGCTCCCTCGTCCCGCGCATCCCTCCAGCGATGCTCGAAGTATACATCACGCGAGGGGGGTTAATCCGTGAACGTTCTCGGAGGGTGTATTCGGGACAGTTCGGGAAAAGTGTCCGGGGTTCACGAACGTATCGTATGCATCAGGAGAGGATCGCACCGGACCACTCCTCCGGCACCTCCAGCGCGATGGTGAAGCGGTCGATCTGGCTGGCGCCGAGGATCAGGTAGAACTCCCGGCTGTGCTCACGGATGATCCGCGTACTGCTGCCGGGATACCGCATCTCCAGGGCATCTACAAGCGAGCCCGTCTCCGCGTCCATGAGGGCCAGCTGGAAGCGGGTATATTGCGGGGTTCTCTCCGCGGCGACGGAGCAGTTGATCCTCCACAGAGCGTAGGGCACCGCGAACCGCTCCGTGACGCCTCCGCGGGATCCCTCCATGACGGCGAACGTCGTGACGTTGGTATAAGCCCAGGAAGGATCGGAGTCCCCGTACGATCCGAAATGAGCGGGCAGCATGTATGCCGCGTACTGGTGAGGCTTATCCGTATAGACGATCGGCTGCGGGGTGACTTCTGGGCGGGGCGGCTCGGACGGTGCGGATGTGGGGGACGGCAGGAGCGTGGGCGCAGTCGGCGGAGGCGTCCGCAGGGTATCCTCAGGAGGAGGCTGAACGGCCGGTGGATGCATCAGGAGGGAGAGGGCAACGACAACCGCCACTCCCGCGGCAAGAAAGAGGAGATCCCGCTTATCCACGCTTTAGAATAGCATAAATCCAGATAAATCTCTTCTGATTGCGTAGGGGCAAATCATCGGGTTGCTGAAAGGAGTATCCCCTGAAAGTGCCAGTATAATCGCTCAAAATCTTGTAAATTATCTAAATACTCCCAATGATATTTGGATAAAAATAAATAAAATAATTTACATTTATCATTTTATGGATCTACTGGAGATGAAGACCTGGATCATCTTCTACCTGCTATCTTTTGCCACCCTGCTGTGGGCTGTCTTCATCTCCTCCGATGGCTCCATGCTCTGGATCAGCCTCACGCTGGCCATCGTGGTCGTGGGCGTCAACGGTGCGATCGTGTGCGGGGAGATCCGCCGCCAGGCCTCGCGACGGAGGCAGATTCGGGGTCTGCTCGTCCCCGAACCCGTGGAGCGAGGCGATAGCCATGGCCGATGAAAATCCTTCGGTGCAGGTCCAGGAGAAGGAGTTCTGGAAGCGCTACATGCACCTGCGGTCCGTGCTCCAGCGCAGGAGCGCTCAACTGGAGCTGGTGGAGCGGCTGCGCTCCGAAGAGGCGATCGCGGATACCCTGAAAGATGCGGTGATCCATGCCGTCAACGCGGAGATCGCTGCGAATTGGACGATTTTTTTCGATCTCCTCGAGCATTTCATCGTCGCCGGCACAAACAGCCTGCACGCCGTGGATATCGAGGTCGTGTTCACCGTGATCCCTCCAAAGACGCTGGAGGTGCACAGGGCCCTATTAGTCGTGGACGGAAGGGAGGAAGCGATTCCGCCGGAGATCGGGCACAGCCTGGTGACGGGCATCATCGATGGGAGTGTCCAGCCTGTGGTGGACGCGATACAGGAGTTCTACCGGCGGGAGGAGCAGCGGTATGACGCCCTGCTGGGGGGAAGCCTGGATCGGTGTTCGCTCCATATCCTGGAGGAAATCTGTCCCCTCCGCTGCTACCACGGGCGGATCCACCTGCCAGCGTCGGTCATCCTGGACTATCGCGCTTGAACGTCTCCCCGGGTGTATATCTTCTCTGCGGTGTTAAAGGGGGTGAACAGGGCCTCGACTTCCCTGCCCAGGTACTCCGTCTTTCCCATGACATAAAAGCCGCCGCTGTTCAGGGCGGCATGAAAGGTGCGGGCGAGGTCGTTCTTCTGCTCCTCCGTGAAGTAGATCGTCACGTTCCGGCAGGTGATCAGATCCAGGAATCGTGCTGCGGGTGGATCGGTCATGAGGTCGTGGTGGCGGAACCGCACCCGCTCCCGCACGTGCGGCTTCACCGTATACCTGCCGTCGGGGAGAGGGGAGAAGTGCCTTTTGATCTGCCCCGGACTGAGGTTGTCGAGAGATCTCCGCTCGTAGACGCCCTCCCCTGCCCGCTGCAGTATACGAGCGTCGATATCGGTGGCGTAGATGACCGCCGATGCTTTGGGCTGGAGTTGCTGGAGATCGTGGAGAATTATGGCGATGGAGTAGGGCTCCTCGCCGCTGGAGCATCCCGCACACCAGATGCGAACCTGTCTTCTCCTTCTCAGCAGGTCGGGCAGGATCTCTCTCTGCAGAATCCGAAACACACCGGGATCCCGGAAGAATTTCGTGACGTTGATGGTGAGGGCGTCTCGCAATGCCTCCTGCTCCTCGGCGCTGGATAGGAGGAAGCGGTGGTAGGCATCGAACCCCTCCATCCCCCGCAACCGCATTCGGGACAGGATTCTCCGCTGGATATAGTCTATCTTGTAGCAGGAGCAGCGGATGTCGAGAACCCGCTCGATCGCCCGTGTCAGCGTCTGAAAGGAGTCCATGCGTGGATTCAGCGCGAGAGCGTCCGGGTTCAGTCCTTCAGGATCCGTTCCTGGGGTCCATCCGCTCACCGACGATCTTCTGGATATCGATCCAGATGACGAGTTCTTTCCTTCGCTTCTCGTCCTCCCGCCTGCCGGCTCCGTCTCCAGTCTCGCCGCCGCCCTTGATGATCCCCTTCACGAAACTGGCAAACTCTGTGGAGAGGCCGTCGCCGAGCCGCTCGATATCGGACTCCGGCACCTGGATCACGGAATGGACGTCGTCCACGATCACACCGACGTTGGCGCCCCGGGCGAACTCCGACATCAGGACGATGATCTTCTGGTTTGCCTGGCGGTCCTGGCCCTGTATCCCGAGGAGGCTTGCGAGGTGGATGATGGTGGTGATCTCCCCCCGAAGGTTGATGATACCGGAGAGGTAGGGCGGAGCGCGGGGGATGGGGGTGATCGGCATCATCTCCACGATCTCCCGCGCCAGCTGGATGTCCAGCGCGTAGTGCTCCCCGCCGAGCTCGAACTCCACTAGGTCGATCGTCGCGTTCATGGTCCACCCTAGTTGAGTCGGAACTGCTCCATCATAGACTTCAGCTGGACCGCCATCTGGGAGAGTTCCTGGCTTCCGCTGGCAACCTCCTCGGTGGATGCGTTCACCTCTTCGGCAAGAGCCGCCATATCCTCGATCTGGGTCATGTTCCCCTTGGTGATCCGCGTGGCTTCGTCCATTCTCTCCATCACGCGGTTCGTGGCATTCGCCTGATCCTCTGTTGCCTTCGAAATCTCCGTGATTCCATCCGCGACGACGCCAATCTCCGTGATGATCCGGTTCAGGACCTCGATAGTCTTGTTCACGCTCTCGATCCCGAGCGCGATCTCGCCGTAGGCGTTCTTCATCGACGTCGCGGTGCGGTCGCTGCTTGCCGTGATGCTGCCGATCACATCGTCGATATGCTGGGTCGCCTTCTTCGCCTCACCGGCGAGGTTGCGGACCTCGCCCGCGACCACCGCGAATCCCCGCCCGTGCTCGCCGGCCCGCGCGGCTTCGATGGCGGCGTTGAGCGCGAGCAGGTTGGTCTGGTTGGCGATGTCGGTGATCAGTTTGACGATGTTGCTGATCTCCCGCATCTGTTCGTTGAGGCGGCTGATCTCCTCCACGCTCTGGCGGGCGATCCTCTCTACCGCCTGCATCTTGGCGTTTGCCTGGCTCCCGAGGCTCGCCGCGTTCTGGCCCTCCCGGGATGCTCCCTGAGCGCGATCGGTCACCTCGTGGGAGGTGCTGGCGATCTCCTCGATCGAGGCGGAGAGATCCGAGACCTCCCGCCCCACCCCCTCGATCTGCTCCAGGAGCTTGCGGGCATAGTCCGCGGATGCCTGGGTGGAGGTTGCCACCTGCTCGGTCGCCTTGCCGATCTCGCCGGTGCTCTGGCTGACATCGCGCGTGGTGTTCTGGACCTGCTGGACCGCCTTCGCCACCTCGAGGAGGAGGGAGCGGATCGCGGTGATCGAGTCGTTGTAGTCGTTTTTCAGTTTCGCCAGGGGATCGTTCTCCGTAATCGTGCATACGGCGGTCAGATCCCCGCGGGAGACGGTTGCCATGACACCCTCCACTTCCCTGGCGCTCTGCGTCAGCCGCTCCGCCCTCTCGCGGGACTCCTCCATCAGCCTGGCGACCTCCTCTTCTTTTTTGCGCCGCCCGGTGATGTCGTTGTAGACGATCAGGATGGTGGAGATCTCGCCGTTCTCGCCGAGGATGGGAATGCCGTACTGCTCCAGGATGTGGATGCCGCTCGGCAGTTCGACCGTCGTCTCCCCAAAGCTGCGCTTCTTCTCCTGAAGGACGTGCTTGAGCCCTTCGCCCTTCTGCTCGAGAACCTTGAAGTCCCGTGCGCTCATGCCGCGGAGTTGCTCCTTTTTAAAGCCGCTCATGGCGATGAAGGCCTCGTTCGTCATCAGGATCTTGAACGAAGGGTCCATCAGGAGAATCGGCATCGGATTCTGCTGGACGATGGTGTCGGAGCGCTTGCGGAAGACCTTGTTCTTCTCCATCTGCTCTTTTAACTCCTGCTCGTCCAATCGCTGTTTTGTGATGTCGTTGTAGACGAAGAATGCGGTCTTGACCTCTCCCTTGCTTGTTTGCAGGGGGACACCGTACTGCTCCACGATCTTCCGGGAACCGTCTTTCAACGTGAGCTCCAGTTCGCACTTCGTCACCTGGCCCTCGTTAAAGGTCTTCTCCGTACGGTCGCCCTGGACAAAACGGATCTTGTAGTCGCCGGCCTCCATCCGCATCAGGCGCTCGCGGGAGAGCTGCATCAGCGCCTCATATGCCGCATTCGCATCCAGGAGCTTGAACTTCGAGTCGACGATGACCATGGGCAGCGGATTTTTCGAGAAGACCTGGTTCTGGCCTTTTGCCTCTTTTGCGGCCAGTCGGTCTATTGCCGCGTTCACGGCCTCGGCGAGGGCCTGTATCGACGGTTCCACGATCTCCCCGTTCAGGCGTGCGGAGAAGTCTCCCGAGAGGGCCCGGTGCAGGGCTTCCTCTATCGCCTGCACCTGTGTTTCAAGGTCGATCCTGGCGGTCTCCGGGGGTTCGGGGGGGACCTGCATGAGAGTTGCTTTTTTGGTTGCTTTTGACATATCCATCACTTCGGGTATCGATCCTGCGCCGTATCCTCGCAATCAGGCGGTCGGAGTGCACAGAATGCATCTCGGATCTCTAATCTGAACATTTTCTTTATTATATATTTAAATTTTATTATTCTCTTATGTCTGACTTAATTGATTTTATTGGACAATAAACAGTTAATATTATGAATATTCTGTTCAGAGACTCTCCGAACCTGCTTAAGATGCTGGCCCGGAAGCCTGGCAGGCCCCGCCGGGAGCAGCAGGAGAGGCATACTCTTTCAGAAAAGAATATTTAAATATATCTTTTATGTAAAAAATAATTTAATATAAATTTAAGCAATTATGACAGCAAAATCCTGGCATAATGAAATTTTACTCTCTATACTGTATCTCTTTAACATCCGCGCGACCCAGAAGGTATTTATGCCCTTTGTTGACACGCTGGATCCATGGGAGAGGCGAAGTGCAAGGTGGTGGTGTTCGGAGCGTACAATGCTGGAAAATCGACGTTCATCCGGTCCCTGGATCCATCCTCCCGACACATCGAGGTGAAGAGCGAGGGCGGAACGACCACCGTCGCGCTGGACTTCGGCCGGGTCCGGGTGGGACAGCGGTTCGTCTACCTCTTCGGTACTCCCGGCCAGGAGCGCTTCGAGTTCGCCCGCCAGATCCTCTCTCGGGGGATGCACGGTGCGGTCATGGTGGTGGACTCTACACGGGATCTGGATGCCCTGACGGAGCGCCAGCACCACTGGCTGCAGGAGAGCGGCATTCCGTATGCGATCATGCTCACCAAGTGCGATCAACCCGGTTCCACCCCGGAGAGGTTTAAAGGATGCTTCTCCCCCGCGCCGATCTACGCTATCTCGGCTCTCTGTCGCGAGACGGTGTCCCATGCATTCGGAGAGTTTATAAAAGAGATTCCAACCTCTGCACCAATACAATAGTTTTAAAACTTGGACATTTTACATTGAGATAATGTCCAGATGGTCTATCCTACTGGTAGCGGTACTCGGTATCCTCGGAGTCCTCGCGGGCTGCGTGGGCAACAGCCTCGATACTGTCTCCTACAACGGCAGGGAGCTCCAGATCGAGGCGACCAATGGCGGCGGGGCCGTTGACGCCGTGCTGCAGGTGAATATCTTCCAGATCCGGGACCTCGAGCAGACACAGATCTTCGAGAATGCCAGCGTCGTCACGTTCGAGCAGGGGAAGAACGCCTACTCCGTCCCCGTCGACCTGGATCCCGGCAAGTACAAGCTCTACGTCTACATCACCGTCGGGAATGAGCGGACCGCGAGCATCATCCGGGACATCGTCGTGTGATACCCGTTGCGGATCTGCTCGGGACGGCGCTCGGGCAAACGCCCGCCGATGCTGTCTTTAAGGATGCGGAGATCTTCAACCCGTTCGCCTGCAGCTGGGAGAGGACATCCTTTGCCGTACGGGGGGGCATCGTCGTCGGGCTCGGCGACTACCGCGGGATCGTCGAGCACGACCTCCATGGCGCCCGCGTGGTGCCGGGCCTCATCGACTCCCACGTGCACATCGAGAGTTCTCTTCTAACCCCTTCGGAGTTCGGGCGCCTGGCGCTCCGCCATGGCACCACCACCGCGATCGCCGATCCCCACGAGATCGCCAATGTCTGCGGCATCCCCGGCATCGAGTTCATGCTGCGGGAGGGCGCACGCACGCCTCTGGACATCTTCTACATGCTCCCCTCCTGCGTCCCGGCCACCCCGCAGGACAGCGGGGGGGCGGTGCTCTCCAGCCGGGACCTCGCTGCCCTGGCCGGGCGGGAGGGCATCATCGGGATGGGGGAGGTCATGAACGTGCCCGGTGTGCTCCAGGGGGATCCGGAGGTGCTCGCCAAGATCGCGCTCCTGCGGATAGTGGACGGCCACGCTCCGGGGATCCTGGGAAAGGAGCTCGACGCCTATGCCCTGGCGGGCATCCAGAGCGATCACGAGTCCACTACCTGCGCCGAGGCGCGGGAGAAACTGAAGCGCGGCCTGTACATCTACATGCGAGAGGGATCGACCGAGCGGAACCTGCAGGCTCTCGCTCCTCTCGCCAGCGCCTGCACCGTCTCCCGCTGCTCGTTCGCCACCGACGACCGTTCGGCGGAGATGCTGGAATCGGCTGGGGAGATCGACGACTGCATCCGCAGGGCGATCGAGTATGGGATGGAACCGGAGGTCGCCCTTCGTATGGCGACCCTCACCCCGAGCGACCGCTTCGGGCTTCACGACAGGGGTGCCATCGCACCGGGGCGGTGCGCCGACTTCTGCATCGTCGATGCCGAGGGGGGATTCCGCGTCCTGGAGACCTACAAGAAGGGCACCCGCATCCATGATCTGCCCTACCACAGGAGCGGCGGCGTGCGCTGCCCGTTCGAGGGGCGGGTGCCGGACCGCCTCGATATCACGGGTGCGGGGGAGGCCCGGGTGATCGGGCTGGTGGAAGGCGAGATCCACACGCGGGACCTGCGCTATGCGGTCGAGAGCATCCCCGATACGGAGCGGGACATCCTGAAGGTCGTCGTCTGCGACCGTTACCGCAACCGTGGCTTCGGCCTGGGGCTGGTGCACGGTCTGGGATTCTCCGAGGGGGCGATCGCCGCCTCCGTCTCCCACGATGCGCACAACATTGTGGCGGCGGGCGTGGAGGACTCCGCCATCCGGCGTGCGATCGGGGAGGTGATCGCCCTCCGGGGCGGGATGGTCGCGGTCAGCGGGAGCGGATGCACCCGGCTCCCGCTGGAGTGCGCCGGGCTGATGTCGGAGCAGCCCTACGACGAGGTTGTCCGCCGTCTCCGTGAACTGCAGCGGAGGGTGGCCGGGATGGGCGGCATCGAGCATGCCTTCATGTACCTCTCGTTCCTGGCCCTGACCGTCATCCCGGAGCTCCGCGTCACGATCCGCGGCCCGTTCGATGCCGTAGCATTCCGGGACGTCCCCCTCTTCATCGGCGACGACGGAATTTAACCTCCCTGGAGAATATGCTCCAGTGCGCTCTGCGCCGCCTGCCGCACGTCGGCGTCCGCGTCGCCCTGGCGCTCCTCCAGCGGCCCGATCGCACGGGGATCCCCGAGCATTCCCAGGATGGACGCGGCGTAGAAGCGGACCCCGGCATCCCCGTCGGAGAGCAGGTCGATGATGGGCACGACCGCATCCCGCCCCAGGGACAGGAGACCTCCGGCAGCGGCGTTCCGCACACGCTCGTCCGCACTGCGGAGTGCCCCGGAAAGCGCCCCGATCGCCCTCGCATCCCGCAGTCTCCCCAGGGTCGCAGCAGACAGGGCCTGCATGTCGGGATTCCCGCTCTTCAGGGCCTCGATCAGCGGATCCACCGCCGCCGGGATCTGCGAGAGAGCCCCGCCGGCATAGCAGCGTACATCCGGATTCTCGTCCTGCAGAGCCGCGATCAGGGCGGATACCGCCTTCTCCGATCCGATCCGCCCCAGGATGCCGGCAGCATAGGAGCGTTTGGTCTCGCTGGGATCCCCGAGCGCGTCGATCAGCGAATCCACGGCCGGATCGCCGAACTTTCGGAGCGCCTCCGCCGCATTCTCCCGCACGCTGGCATAGGGATCCGATAGGGCCTCGATCAGCGGTTCAATGGCGAGTCCGTTCTGCAGCTCCCCCAGGATCTCCGCCGCCCGCGCACGGGCGAGCATATCCTCGCTGTAGATGAGCGTCTCGATCAACCGTGGGACGTCTCTTGCGGCCTTCATCATCTCGGTATTCGTCTCGATGGAGAATCTGGTTCCTCCCATCTGTGCAACCATCGTCATCCCTCCTCTCTTCGAGGCGCGGTATAGGCGGGGCACCCATATAAGAATATGGGCGGGATACGGCGATCCGGCAGAGAGGGGGACGGCGGAGTCGGTCAGATGAGCCCCACCACCATAGCAATCCCGATCAGCAGGATGATCGTGCCGGAGATCAGGTGGAGGTAACGCACGTTCTGCGCCCTCCAGCCGGCGGCACCTGCTGCCGTGCCGATGCCCAGGACCATGGCGAGGGTGATTCCCGCCATGGGCAGGATGAAGATCAGGTTGTAGAGGATCAGGTATGGAACCACCTGCACGAGCCCGAGGATGGAGAGGATCCCGCAGCCGAGGATGTAGGGTCCGATGGTGCAGGGGAGCAGGAACACCGAGACGAACGCTCCTACGAGAAACGCCCCGCGGGGAGAGGCCATGCGGGCGAGGATCCGCCCGATGCGGGTGCGGAAGCGCCCCGGCAGTGCGGTGAGGCTCTGTCCCCCGCCTCCGCTGAAGAAGTCCAGCAGGTGCAGCGTGCCGAGAAGGATCGCTCCCGCCCCGAGCACCTGGTAGAGCAGGAGCCGCACGGGGGCCAGGTCCTGCAGCGCCTGGAAGAAGAGGATGAGGGCGATGCCGTACAGGAAGTAGCAGACGAATACGGCGAGCGTGAACGTGGCTCCGGCCAGGAGGACGTCCCTTTTACTGCCGGGATTGTGGGTGGTGATCGCGAGCAGCATCAGGATCAGGACGGCGAGGGCGCAGGGGTTGATCGCATCCACGAGTGCCAGGCTCATCACGGTCGGAAGCGAGATCTCCGGCAGGGCGGTGCAGTTGGCACCGCTCTCGTTCCCCCCGCTCGGAGCCGCATCCGAGGGCTGGGGCCCCACGGAAGCATTCCACTGCAGGATCCAGCCCTCCAGCTCCACCGCATGCTGGAACGATACCTCCCGCCCGGAGAGCGGGACCGGTTCCGGGGGAACGGTGCGGTAGGCAACGCCGGAGAGCGACGCGGTCACGTTCTCGGCGAAGAGGAGGGTTCGCAGAACAACGGTATCGCCGCCGGACTCCTTCTTCATGAGAACTCTCTCCCGGTGCCAGATCTTGGGATAGCCGGGCAGCGCTGCGATATCCGCGGCGGCGATATCGAGTCTCTCCCCCCGGAGGCGCGATCGGTCCTCACGGATCGCAGCGATCGTTCCGGGCGTCTGCGTCAGGATCGCGTTGTCACCGGCATAGGAGAGGTTGCGGGAGAAGAAGAGGATGGGCACCCCGGTGCCGATGCCGTAGCGCTCGTCGAACTGGAGCAGGACCGCTCCGTTCTCCCGCTGTCGAAAGAGCTCGTACTCGATGACGACGAGTTCGGGATACGTCTGCGTCCATTCCTGGAGGAGGGCGGGGTCGACCCGGGCGCAGTGCGCGCACCCGATACCTGTGAAGTAGACGGCTGTGACGGGATCCTGGGGAGCGGCCGCGGCGCCGGAGCCGAGGAGGGCCACCAGGACGATCACGGTCCCCGCCAGCAGGAGAAGGCGGGAGCGCAGCGTCTCCTGCCGCTGCCGGCTCTCCTGCCGGCAGTCCGATAGGAACCGTGCGGATGGGGGCGCCATGCACCCGTACCTCTGCGCCCTCACCCTTTATCCGTTTCGCATACCGATTCTCAGCCGAGCAGGGCTGCTATCGCCTCGGGGCAGCAGATCCCGATGCAGAGCAGGATCAGGGGTACGTGCACCATGTACACCAGCAGGCTGTTGCGTCCGAGGATTGTGAGGGGAGCGGCGATCGAACTGCCACCTTCCGGGAGCGGCCAGCGTCGCCGCCCGCCCGGGTAGAGGAGACCCCCGGTATACAGCCCGAGGAGCACCACCCCGAACCAGGGGAAGAGGGGGACGTAGTCGATGCTGTAGAAGGAATACGGCCGAAACCCGAGCCAGAGCAGCCAGATGGGGCCCGGGTAGTAGGGGAGGAGGAATCCCATGATGATGATATAGATCCCCGTAAAGAGGGCGAGTTCGCGGTGCCGGAAGAAGAGCGGCGCGAGCAGGATGGATATCCCGATCAGGTGGAGGATCCCGAAGGCGATATAGCCGTCGCGGAGGATCAGCCAGGTGGTCGCCGTAATGACCAGCCCGAGAGCGAAGATGCGGAGACCCCGGAGGGCGTAGGGGCGGTAGGACCAGGTCCCGCCCTTCTCCTGGAGCCGCGCATCGCGGATGGAGAGGGAGAGGCCGACGAGGAAGATGAAGAGGGTGGCGGTGACGAGGGCAAACGAGCGCCAGAATCCGCTGCTCACCTCGATGGCATATACCTCGAGGTAGTTCACGGCAAAGAGGGTATGAAAGGTGATCATCATCACGACGGCGATCCCCCGCGCCAGGTCGATCTCCCAGTATCTTCCCCCGGCACCCCGGATCAGACTGCTCCAGTCCATGCGTCTTGTACATCTATTATGTGCTCTGCTCAACTATATTACGGACGGTGTTGTCCATGAGCGAGGACGAGCATATCGTCGAGGCGATCGGGAGATGCCGCGTCGTGATCCGCAACGGCCGCGTGGTGGAGGTCGGCCCGCCGCTCATCCGCGAGTGCCCCCTGGCGCGGAGGTTTGCCCGACCGGTGCACGAGATCACCGCGGAAGCGGTGCGCGAGAACATCGAGAACCGCATCCAGTCCTACGGCATGTTCACCCCCGAGCGGGAGATCCGCTCGGACCGCGACTTCGTCCTCTTCGGGGCCTCCGAACTGCTCAGCAGCGGGCTGCGGCAGGGGCTCCTCGACGGCGTCGTTCTGGTCTGCGAGGGGGCGGGAACGGTGCTGGCACAGGAGCCCGCCCTGGTGCAGGGGATCGGCGGACGGATGTCCGGTCTCGTGAGCACGTCCCCCATTCCGCGGCTGATCGCGGCGATCGAGGAGCAGGGAGGCGTCGTGCTCGATCGAGAGACGGCACGGATCGACCTGGCGGCGGGGGTGCAGCGGGCCGGCGATACCGGTCTCCGGCGGGTGGGCGTCACCGTGGCGGATCCCGATGCGGCAGCAGAGATCCGACGGCGGTTCCCCGATTCCCTCATCTTCGGGGTCCATACGACGGGGCTTTCGAGAGACGAGGCAGAACGGCTGGTGCAGGCTGCCGACCTGGTCACCGCCTGCGCCTCGCGGACCGTCCGGGAGGCTGCCGGTAAGGTCGCCCTCCTCCAGGGCGGTGCCGCGATCCCGGTCTTTGCCCTCACTCCGCGGGGGAAGGAGCTCATCCTGGCGAAGCTGCGGGAGTCGGGCAATCCCCTGCTGGTGAAGTCCGAGAAGCTCCCCTTTGAGGGAGGCAGCGTCCCCTCCCCGCTGCTGTGAGGAGGACGAGGGCCGCTAATCCCTGGCGCGGACGATCCGGCAGAGCTCGGCGGGGCTGCGGAGGATGAAGTCCGCGGCGCACGACTCCGCCTCCGAAAATGAGCGGTCCCCGTAGGCGGCATAGGCGGTCACCATGCCGAGCCGCCCTCCCGGGCGGATGTCGCGGCGCATGCTGTCGCCCACCACGAGCGTCTCCTCGGGCGCCGCCCCCATCCCGCGGAGGGCGAACAGGAAGGACTCCGGATCGGGCTTGCGCCTGCCACTGCGATCCGGGGTGACGATCAGGTCGAAGCGGTCGCGGATCCCGGCCCGCTCCAGGCGGTGCAGGGCGTTCTCCTGGACGGCATCGGTGACGACGGAGAGGGAGAGGTCCAGCTGCGCGAGATGCTCCAGGGTCTCGGGCACGCCGGGGTACGGGGCGATCCCCGAGAGTTTCACCTCCTCGTAGATGCGGCAGCAGTGGGAGAACTGTCCGTCCGGCTCCAGCCCGATGTCCAGCATGTAGTCGCGGATGTTCTCGGGATCCTCGAATCCCTTCCCCGGGCGGCGGAAGTACTCGTAGAGTCCATGCCCGGACCCTCTCCCGAGGTGCCGCACGACCGCGCTGCATGCTCCGATCTGGGCGTGGACGAAGTCGAACAGCGTGTTGTCCATGTCGAAGATGACCGCGCGGATGGGTGCACCCGCCCGTCTCCCGCCGTTCAGCCGCGCAGGAGGGATGCCGCACTGCCCCGATCGCTCCTTCTCTGATGCCATATTCTCTCCGATCGTCGCCCGCCACACCGGCCCTTCGCCCGCGGCCCATGGCCGGTAGGAGGCAGATCTCCCGGCTCAGGTATCGCCTTCGCAGCATTATCAGATTTTCGCCGTACGAACGGACACCTTTTTCAGCGGCCGCGATCCAACATCCTGGAGCATTCATGGATCAGATCACAGCAATCGGCCTCCTTGCCGGGTTTCTAACCACCATATCCTTCCTCCCCCAGGTGTTCAAGACTCGCGCCACGCGATCGGCACGGGACCTCTCCTACGGCATGCTCACCCTCTTCCTCGTCGGGCTCTTCCTCTGGACATGGTACGGCGTCTCTATCCAGTCGTACCCCATCATCGTCGCCAATACGATCACGATCGTTCTCGTCGGCTACATCCTGATCATGAAGCTGAAGTATGGCTGATGCCGGATCACGAAGCTGCCGGCGCGAATCGCCACGCCACCTGCAGGGCCGTCTCCCCAACCGTTGCCATACACGCTTGAGCCATCGGAGCCGCGATTCGGTGCCGGGACGCCCGTGCCCGGCACGAGTGGACGCAAGATTGGGGGGCGAGTGCGTTCAGTATGCTAGCCAATCCTCGTTCGTGCTCCACAGACCAGGATTATCGCATCGGGGGGAGACCTCGCACACCCCCGCCCGCGGCAGTCCTGATTCTGGATGCCGCTGAAGGCCGGCCCTATCTTGAGCTCGAATGCAGGACCGATCCCGTGTCTCTCCATTCGGGGTTATCCCCCTTGGAGAGGATGTGGCAACCCGTCACCCGGGCCACCTCTCCGGTCCATCGTATCGTTCCGTATGTCGTAGCAACGGGAAGAGGAGGCCGGCTCGACCTGGACTTGAACAGAACGAACACCGATTCCCTGATCTCTGTATACTTCCCTATCGCAGCGGAGGGGAGGGGTGCGCCCCCCTCCCCCCGCCCCCGCGAGATACGATACCCGAGAAGGGAGGATCCGCAAGGGCAGTATAGTTCGAACTATACTGCACCCGTCTCCTCTTCCGCTCATCTCGTCGGGCCCTGGCCATCTGCATCTCCTGTCTCTTCGTTACCGAACCCTGTCGCATGGAGAGAGAATCGAAAGAGGATGCCACACCTCCCTCACTCCGGCAGTATGAAGGCCCCGGGTTATCCGCTGCTTCGGCCCTATTCCTTCCGATTTGGCACCCGGTAATGGCAGGAATCATCCGACCGCATCCCCGCCCCCGTAATCGCGCCAGCTTCTGTACGATCCCGAGATTACTCACGAGCCCTGCAGCATCTTCTACCCGACGGCAGGGCTGAATCGTCTGCAGGGCTCATTGAAGGTCTCTAGAGTTGTATCGGCATCCCCAGCGAAGGGCTGCCTGACCGCACGAGAGCTGGTAGACGAAGGTTAAAATATGAAAAGCGGATCCCCCCATGAATGGGGGCGGCAGCTATGTCGGACCCGTATCGGAAGACGGCCATCCTGGATCTGATCGAGAAGGTCGAGGCTTCACAAGAGCTGACGGCAGGGGCAAGGGAGACCATCCTTCAGGGACTGATGCTCGCCCTCTACGCCGACGGGGCCGCGGACGGCTCCTCGAAGAGCATCGGGGAGGGGACGAAGGCGGCGCTCCGCCGGCTGGGCAGATCGATGGAGCCATTGCGGTAGGTGAGATCCGGACCCTGCAGTCCGTCTGGCCGGGCCTGCCGATGCCGGAGAGTCGCGGCGGTCCGTACCGGTCGCGAACTTCGCCCCACACTGCAGGTCGATACCGCCCGATTGCGGCCGGCTGTTAAATCGTTGTCGAGATCTCTTCGTCGGGCTGCGATGGTGCAATCAGGGATGGACGTATGGTTTCCTGAATCAGGGGCGTACATGGCAGGGAGGAGGTTGCATACGACGGGAGATTCCCTCCACGGGAATAGCACGGCGATGGGGCTGGCGAAAGAGGGTAGAAGACAGGGCATGGCGCTGGTTGAAAAATAGGAATTAGATAGTCCCTGATTGGCATTCAGAACTAAAATTAAGCATTGCAACACAATTGGCATCCGTACACTGCCCTGTGTAATTTGATTATCTATTAATATGGGCGAGAAAATAGAATACAACGGTTAGTGCGAGTGCCCTATGATCAAGGATACCGTTCGGAAGATGCTCGGGCAGGGTTATGCCGCTTCGTGCAAGTTGGGATTCAAGCACCTGCGGGAAGGAGAGTACAAGGATTCTATCGTGTGTTTCGATCAGTCCATCGCCGCCAATCCGAAGTATCTGGATGCCTATATGGGAAAGGGGGCATGCCTGATAAAGATGGGGTACTGTGCACCGGCCCTGAACTGTTACAACAAAGTGCTGGAGCTGGATCCCCGGCATATGGAAGCAGCCTTCCAGAAGGGGGTATGCCAGGTCTACCTGGGCCTGATAGAAGAGGCGCTCCAGAGTTTCGATCT
>JAXDAH010000161.1:0-9104 GCA_034679905.1 Methanomicrobiales archaeon
CCCCCCCCCCCCCCCCCCCCCCCCCCCCCCCCCCCCCCCCCCCCCCCCCCCCATTGGTGCGATAGGACCGGATAGAGTGAACCGGTAGGGGAATCGGTACAAGGAGGATCCAGGATGCCATCGATACCCTGGGGAGAAGGCCCATATCCCCCTCAAGCTCGATAGATGGCCCCGGTAGAGCGGCAGAATCGATGGGTCGAAACACTGAGGACCTCGGCCTGCTCTCCTCCGCCGGCTGTCCACGCACGAGCAAACTTCGGACGCTGCATTGGCGTATCTGTCGCTGGGAGCGAGACGGTATCCCAGAATCCAGATCCCTGCAGACGAGGAAGACTCTTCAATCCGCCTTCGTCCTGTGCTGTACGGCGGCGTCCTCCCCGTCCGCCTGCATCCCTCCTCCTGCAGAGAGCGCATTCCTCTTATCTCCCGTTCCTTACTGCGGCTTCCGGGATGATCGGGGTAGAAAAAGAGAATATCCGATCAAACGCCGCCGTTCTGCTCTTTATACTGCTGGACGCGGGCAAACTGAAGGGACTTGAAGAGGAAGTAGCCGACCACGCCGAAGGTGACGATGGGCGAGAACCAGGGGGGGATGTGGAACCCGAAACTGTCGACCACCATGATGGACCCCAGGAAGAAGATGGAGTACATCGCGCCGTTCTTCAGGTAGACGTAGCGCTTGATCCGCTGGATGTTGCTCACCGTGATCTGGCGCACCACGATCGCGCCGATACCGTTCCCGAGCAGGATCAGCGGCACGGCGAGGGTGAAGGCAAAGGCTCCCAGCACGCCGTCGATACTGAAGGTGGCGTCGATCACCTCCAGGTAGAAGATCTTGCTCACGTCCGAGAGGTTCTTGTCGAAGAGTTTCGCCTCCTGCTGCTCGGCGTTCTGTCGGAATCCGTGCACGATGAAGAAGGCGGAAGAACCGACGACGGCCCCGAACGCCATCATGGCGTTCTCCTGCAGGGAGAACCACACCAGCGCGGCGAGGAGGATGGAGACGATGGCGTAGAACCAGACCCCCTTGGAGTGGATGTACTTCTCTCCCCGCAGCCCGTAGTGCTTCGGCTCCAGGAAGATCCAGTGGAAGAAGAGGAAGATCAGAAACGTGCCGCCGCCCATCAGGAGCATGGGTGCGGAATGCTCGATCGCTTCGATCACCGCCGGGTCGCTGCTGAAGGTCGCCAGGAGCGCTCCCATCGGCCCCAGACTGGGGGTGGATACCCAGACGATCAGCCAGGGGAGGACTCCGCGGATGACGAAGACGGCAAACAGCATCCCCCAGACGAGGAACCACCTGCGGTAGCGCTCCTGCATGGTGGAGAGCACCTCGGCGTTGATGATGGCGTTGTCGATGCTGCTGATCGTCTCGAACAGGACCAGCCCGGCGACGATCAGGACAATAGAGATCCAGTCCATTTTCAAGTACTGTCATTCTCTATTCGACTTAATAGGTGGCGGTACATCACGGATCGGCGCCGGCTCCTCTCACGCATCCGGGTCTGCTGCTGCGCGAGAGGATACGAACGCGCTGGCGGGTCCACAGATCCCGGCCCGATCCTGTGGATCCGGAGGGATCTGTCGTCGGGGATTTTGCGCGTGCACGAGCAGCAGAGCGGAGATCGGCACGACTGCGGGAGACAGTGCGAGCGGCCCTGACGGTGGCAGTGCAGCCCCGGGGGAGCGGGTGTTTCGGCCAGATAAGGTCCAGGAATGGGTGCCGATACAGGAATGTACCGGTCTTGGCTCCTGAATGGGGATTTGAAGATGTTTTGAACCGTTTATCGAATCGAAACTACCTTTTAATCCGCTGCCCGAGATAGTATTAGCAGCATCCGTGAGGGGAGGGGAAGGGCCCGATGGACTTCGCGTTCGTTATCGATTCCGAGCTGTTTGCGTGGGTGATCCTGCCCCTCCTCATCTTCTGTGCGCGGATCATCGACGTGAGCATGGGGACGATCCGGATCATCTTCGTCTCGCGAGGCCTCCGCAAGCTGGCGCCCGTCCTGGGCTTCTTCGAGATCTCCATCTGGCTGCTGGCGATCGGCCAGATCATGCGGAACCTGGACAATCCCCTCTCCTACATCGCCTATGCAGGGGGGTTCGCGATGGGCAACTTCGTGGGGATGACGATCGAGGACCGCCTCTCCATCGGCACGGTCGTGCTGCGGATCATCACCAGCAACGGCGCGGACCGCCTGGTGGACTTCCTCAAGCAGGAGAACCACGGGGTGACCACCATCGACGGCGACGGCGCCTACGGGAAGGTGAAGATCATCTTCTCGGTGATCGGTCGCCAGGACATCCCGCGCGTGGTGGAGAAGATCCAGCAGTTCAACCCGCACGCCTTCTACTCCATCGAGGACGTGCGGCACGTGAACGAAGGGGTCTTTCCGGCACGAAAAACGGGCTACCTGAGAAGCCATCTCCCCTCGTTCCGGCAGATCACCAAGGGCAAGTAAGGTTCTGTACGCTCGGCGGCCGGCATATATACGCCCCCTTCACGCTCCCGAGACAACCTGCCATATGACCTCCTGTTTCGAGTGCATTATCCCCTTCCAGGTGTATAGCTGCTGGTATACCCGAGGTGTCCATGCTGGAGACGTTCCTGCAACCCTGGTTGATTCCCTGGGTGGTGACGCCCGCGCTCATCTTCATGGCAACCCTGATGGAGGTGTGCTTCAGTACCATCCGGGTCATCTTCGTCACGCGAGGGCTTAAATATCCCTCCGTCGTCATCGGTTTCTTCCAGGTGCTCATCTGGCTGCTTGCCATCAGCCAGATCCTGCAGAACCTGAATAACTATCTCTACTTCCTGGCATACGGCTTCGGCTTCTCCCTGGGCATCTTTGTGGGAATAATCTTCGAAGAGCGGCTGGCGATCGGCAGCGTGATCGTCCGGATCGTGCTGCGAGAGGATGCTGCCCCGCTCCTGGAGTACCTGAAGGATTCAGGTCTCGGGTTCACCCGGATGCCCGGGCAGGGCTCCTGTGGCGACGTTCAGATCGTCCTCACGGTGGTGGATCGCCACGATGTGGGGACGGTTGCGGCCGCCATTGGGAGGTGCAATCCGCAGGCCTTCTATACGATCGAGAGTGTGAAGCAGGCGAGCGCCGGCATCTTCCCGGAGAAGAGACGGGTGTGGACGATCATGCCCATCCCCGGCCTGCGGCTCCTCTTCACCCGGAGGAGGTGAGCGGGAGACATGCCGCGATCCGCCTCCGTCACGACAGGCCTGGGTGAAGCCGTCTCGTTATCGTGCCAGAGGCGCCCGTTCGCTGGAACAGCCTGTAGAACGGGCTGAATCGCGCTCTGGTGACCGTCCTGGCGGTGATTTCCAGAAAGGCGAAGGGGTTGTTCACCCGCCGTTCTCGATCCAGCGGTGCATGAAGTAGCGGAACGACGCGTTCCGCTTCTTCGCGACCTCGACGTCGAAGTACTTGAGGATCTCCTGCATGAAGACGATGCGGGACATCGGGCGGGGGATCAGGCAGTTGAACTGCTCTTTGGTGATGTGATCGGTGCTCCAGACGCCATCGGCGCCGATCCGTCGCAGGAGCGCATCGTTCGCCCCCGCCAGGTACCAGCTCTCGATCTCCATGACGACCACGGCGATGTCTGCGCCCGTCAGCACCTCGAAGCAGTGCGCCATCTCGTCCTTCTTGGCATGGACGGACGGCGCATCGTCGATATCCCGCACGAAGACGTACGCCATGCCGGCGCCCTGCACCGACTTGAGCAGCTGGATGGTGCGCTTCCGCTTCTCCCGCGCATACTTCCAGATGCGGACGGTGTAGTTCTGGTTCTCGAGGAGCGGGGCGATCACTCGCGCAAAGAACCGCTCGTCGTCGTTCCCTTCGAGGAAGAAGAGGATGGATGGCATATCAGAGCAGATTCTGGACGTAGAGCTCCTCGATGCCCATGTTCACCAGGAAGGCCCGGATCTCCTCCTTCTCCTTCGGGCGGAGGATGCTGGAGAACCCGAACCGATCCCGCTTCACCAGGAGCATCCGCTCCGCGCCCGCGTACTTCACGATCTCGGGGCTGTGCGTCGAGATGATCACCTGCTTGTCCAGCCGTTCGGACACATCGCGGATCATCTCGACGATCCTCGATGCCAGGTGGGGGTGGACGTTGCGCACCGGCTCCTCCAGGACGATCGGCGACTTCCTCTCGAAGTAGAGAGCAATCACGAGGGCGGTGAGGTTGATCGTCCCCTCCGAGAGCAGGCTCGCCGGCGTGAACCTCCGCCCGCAGTAGATCTCTTTTAAGCCCGCGACGAGGGACGCCCCCGCCAGTCTCTCCACGTTCACGTCCTCGACGAACGGCAGGATCTCGCTGATCAGCGGCAGTAGCATCGTCCGCTCTTCGGCGTTCTCCAGGATGCGCCGCAGGACGATCGCCAGGTTGCTCCCGTCGGGCTCGAGCTCCGCCATGCCCATGGGAGACGTGGTCTTTCGGGAGATCTTCGGGTCGAAGTCGTATACGCCGATGTCCCGGAAGAAGGTGGCGAGGCGATGGAGGAGCGGCGCGAAGAGGGGGATGCTGAAGGGCGACTCCAGGAGCGACTCCTGCGGCGCGAGGCGCCGGGGGTTCACGGAGGCGAAGTCGATCCGCGCCTGTATCTCCCGCGGATGCACGGCATAGGTCCCCGCCCCGTCTCCGTTCCGCCCCAGGACGATCTCCCCCTCTATCGGGGCCGCACCCCCGGCGTCGATGCGGCAGCGGGCGACAATCCTCTCGTCCGCAACGGAGAACCGCCCCGGTTCGAAGGCGAGAACGAGACGGTAGGTGCAGGACGACACGGCGGCCTCGATATGCTTCTCCCTGTCCTCGCAGAACCGCATGACGAACGGGCGGGGCACCGGGTGGAGCCGCAGCTCGAGCGCGACTGGCTCCGTCGAGTCCATGCAGATGTTCTGGACGTACTCTCCGCCACCCTGGAGCGAGACGGCATTCTCAAGCCCGTGCAGGGCGATGTCCCGAACGAACTTCAGGATGTCGATGAAGTTGGACTTGCCCGCCGCGTTCGTGCCGATGAGCACGTCGTAGGGCCCGAGGTCCAGGTTCAGTTCCCGGAACGTCTTGAAGTTGGAGGCGCATATCCCATCGATCCGCACAGGTCAGATCCCCTTTCTGCTGCAGGTATATCCGGTATTCCGGCATGCTCCTACATAACGGCGTCGATATGCCCGTTTTCAACCGGGCAATGGAAGGACCGACTGTGGTGGATTTATGCAGGAGGAGAAGAAATCTTTCTGCAGTACATGGTGTCGGGATCGGACGAGACCGATGTGGAGGTTCTGCGGAGGGCGGTCTCCGTGATGCGGCTGCGGGTGCTGCCCGACGGGCGGCTGCAGGTCACTGCCCCGCCGGGCGTGGATGTGGAGCCGTTCATCCAGCGCAAATCCTCCTGGATCGAGAAGAAGCGCAGAGAACTGGCGATTCTCACCGAGGACACCCTGGGCACGGAAGATCTCCTGCTCCTGAACGGGCGGTACTACCTCCTGCGGCAGGGATCCGAGTGCGGGTTCGCCGACGATGGGGCGCTCACCTACTCCACGCCGCAGCGTCTCCGAACGTTCCTGATCGCGAACCTCCGCTCGGATCTCGCCCGGCGGGTGGAGCGCACGGCGAAACGGATGCGGGTCGGCTACGAGAGCATCGGCATCCGCGCGCAGAAAACCCGCTGGGCCAGCTGCTCGGGGAGAAAGCACCTCTCCTTCAACCTCGCCCTCGCAGCCCTGCCCGATACCCTCAAGGACTACATCGTCGTCCACGAGCTGGCGCACCTCATCCACCCCGATCACTCCGCGAACTTCTGGCAGACGGTGGAGACCTACTACCCCGATCTGCGGCAGGCGGACCGCGAGCTCAAGAAGTACTGGATCGTCCTCCAGCGGAACTGCTGCTGGCGCGTGCTCCGGGAGATGGGGGAGTGGGAGAACCGATCCCGTCGCCCTTCCGAAGGATCCTGAAGGCTCACTCCCGGATGTACTGGCCGCCGGCGGGCACGGACAGAGCCTCTCCCTCCGTCCGCTCGCGGGGGCGGATATCTTCGAGCTCGATCGCCACCCAGAGGCGCGCTTCTTCCGGCAGCCCATCCCCGCCTCCGCGGGCGTGCATGTAGGCGAGGAGTTCGTCGCGATCCAGAAACAGGCGGTCGCCGTAGGTGTCCAGGAACTGGAGGGGATTCTCCGATACGAAGATCCGTTTGATCCGCGCCTCTCCCACGAGACCGCGAGGATCGCGGGACTGGTAGAAGAGAAACCGCATGCCGCTCTTCAAGTGCCGGTAGGTGCTGGCGGGCTTGACAAAGACGGTCCTGCCGCCGTCGAAGAACCGGGATACGTAGCGTTTGGGAATGGGGTAGGCCACACCGACGATTCTGCTCATCGATCTCAGGTACTCTTCCGGCGGCGTTTAAGGCTTGGCATCGGCGGGCGACGGGGCAACGTTCATATAGGTCCGCATGCATTCAGAGATGACGCAGGAGAGGTCATGCAGAGTCGGGTTGCCATTTTCGGGTGCGTGCTGGGCTTTCTCATGTGGATGGACGTGATCACGACCGAGGCGGCGATCCGCGTGGGACTGCTGGAGCACAACCCGCTGATGGAGCAGGTGGTGGCAAGCCCCCTGCTCCACCTCGCGGTGAAGACCGCTGTCCTGGCGGTGATCGTCCTGATCGCCCGGCGCTGCGAGAAGATAGTCCCGTCGAGCGGTGCGTATCTGATCGCGGCCCTGGCCGGTTTTTACCTCGCCGTGATCGTGAACAACCTCTTCTTCCTGATCTAAAAAGCCTCCTTCCACGTGTGCCCTGCTGTCTCGGGGGTGTTAGTATGGCGCTTCATCCGGAGGGCTATACGCCCCCGATGCGCTGTCTCTTCGGTAGAGAAGGATAGCCTCGTAACAGTAGTAACAAGGGTGTGCTCCTGCATCCGGGGAAAGGACTCCCTGTCGAGATGTGGCAGGAGTTCTTATCGGAACCGTCTGCCTCATTCCAGCAGAACGAGCCCGATCGATGTGATGTTGCCATGCTCGATCATACCGTACTCCATGTCCTTGCAGGGGACGATGCGCAGGTCCCAGCCGGCGTTCTTCGCCGTGGCGAAGACGTCCATGCCCGCCCCCTCCATCGTCGGGCGGACGAGGTCCATGTGGCGGCACAGGCGGCGGATGCTCTCGTCGACGACGCCCGGCTGCTCCTCGGCGACGCAGTGCTCGTGCTCGCAGTAGATGCAGGGATAGGCTCCAAAGCCGAAGGCCTTGTAGAATCCGTCATAGAAGGCGGTCTTCTCCAGGAAGTGGATGGTGCCGTTCACCCAGAGGATCAGGTCGCGGAGGAACGGGTGGAAGTCCTCGGGGATCTCCTCCGGTCGGAGGTCTCGGTGGCCCGGTATACCCTCGAATCGCACCAGGATGCCGCTCTCGTACTCGGTGACCATCCTGCGCGTATCCGCAACGGGCGGGGCATACGGCGGGCAGGACATGTGCTTTGCATACCCCTTGCAGCCGTAGCGGCACTTGAACCGCACCCAGTCGGCGACGACGACGTCTTTGGTCCGGATCGTGCGCACTTCCGCCTCCCGCTCCCGCGCGAGGGCGGCGAGTTTCTCGATCTCTTCAGCAAGTTCGGAACGCATGGCCCATCTCAGGAGAGAGGTGGCGGCGCGACCTCATAATAGTCGTGGATGGCGGCGGCGTCTAGGGTTTCGGGGAGCGCAGCTCGATCGCCCGCCGCACGATCTGCGAGGAGCTCACCAGCTCCGCACCGCAGTAGGGCCCGATCCGCACCACCTCGGCGTCGAGGCCGCGGGCCTGCAGCTCCTGCCGCAGCCGCTCCTCGCTGAAGTGCTGGTTGTACCCGAGCGTGATCACCGCCGGGCGAATCTCCAGGATTGGGCGGAACATGTCGTCAAGGTCCCCCAGACGCGCGCGGTCGACGGGCTTTAAGGCGCCGACCATCTGCAGCCTCTGCGCCTCGGGGACGATGGGACGCGGCTTGTGCCGCACGTTCACGTCCCGCGCGACGATGACGTGGAGTTCGTCCCCGAGTCTTCTGGACTCCTCCAGGTAGTAGATGTGCCCGGGGTGCAGGATGTCGAAGGTCCCGGTCGCGACCACCCGTCTCACTCGATCACCTCGATGTCCACCGGCGATCCAGCGGCCGAGTAGCAGCGCCAGCTGTGCTTCCTGTAGGGATACCCGACGATGAAGTGGTACCTCCCCGTCCGCGGGAAGAAGGCCAGGTCCGCTCCCGACGGCGTCAGCACGCCGTTCGGGTGGCTGTGGGCGCTCCCGGCCATATGGGTGTCGAGCGGCATCATGTCCAGGAGCACGGAGGCGCTGTCCTCCCGCCCGATGGTACCGGGGAGGAGGTCGAGCTCCTGGATCACGCCGTTCTCTTCGCGGAGCACGGCGGCGAACTCGCAGGGGTGGTTCTCGGCCCCGAGCCGGAGGAGGAGGTCGAGCAGGCCCCGGGTGATGCCGCGGATCTTCATTCCCCTGAGCATGGGACGGCAGAAGTCTTGAAGGATCGCATGGGATTTCCTCGTCTGTCCCCACGTTGGTGGACGCGGGGGATGTCTGCCCGTTTTCCTGGTACGGATTAATGCGGATTCGGATACTCCCCTTCGCCAGGACGAGGCGGAGATGGACCATTTCGACCTGCCCGCCGGCAGGACGGCAGGACGCCGGATTCGTTCAGAACCTTCAGAAGATCCGGGACGACTACACACTGCGAGGGGCCCTGGAGAGGTGCCTGGAGGTCGCCCTCGAGGCCCGCACCGATATCGGAGAGCTGATACGCAGCCGCTCAGGGCTTGCGAAAATCGGATACGAACAAAGAGGTGATAGAGGTTCTGGGGGAGCAGGGGATTCTGCCCGGACCGTTTGAAGCACGTTTTGCCGAGACGGTGAAACATCGCGTCATCTTCCTCCCGAAGCATGGCCATGAACGTGGAGAAATGATCTGCATCCCTACATCGAGAAGTACCGGGGCATCGTCGACTTCCAGATCATCGCATTGGTCAAACCTGGAAACGGACGATCACCTTTACGGCACGATCATGCGGACCTCCATTACAGTCCACTTTTTTTTC
>JAXDAH010000162.1:0-16707 GCA_034679905.1 Methanomicrobiales archaeon
CCGTCTGCCAAAAAGGAAGTATTATCGGCGTATCCAGCCAACATCACATGAATGCTCACCATACGTAGAGATGTCTGTGGCTACTGCGGTGCCTGTGTTTCGGTCTGCCCGGAGGGGGCCCTGGAACTCATCGACGCCTACCTGACCGTAGATGACCACTGCACCGGCTGCAAGATCTGCACGAGAGTCTGCCCGCTGGGGGCCCTGGAGGTCGTGGACGATGAAACAGCAGTATGACGTCCTGGTGATCGGTGGTGGGCCCGGGGGGGCGATAGCCGCGCGGACGGCGGCACGGAAAGGGCTTTCGGTCTGCCTGGTGGAGAAGCGTCCGGCGATCGGCGTCCCCGTACGCTGTGCAGAGGGTATCGGGAAGGATATCCTGACCGAGTTCGTGGATCCCGACGAGCGCTGGATTGCTGCGGATATCGAGCGGGCACGCATCGTCTCTCCTGACGGAGCCTCGATGACGCTCGAAGCCCGGATGGCCGGCAACGAGGTGGGATATATCCTCGACCGGAAGGTCTTCGATCGGGAACTGGTCTGGCAGGCGGCGGAGGCGGGGGCGGACGTATCCGTCAAGACCCGTGCGACCTCCCCGATCCTGGAGGGGGGGAAGGTGCAGGGCGCCGTGCTGGAACGCTGCGGCCAGGTCGAGCGGATACGCGCCGACGTGGTCATTGCAGCCGATGGGGTTGAGTCCAAGTTCTCCCGCTGGTGCGGAATCGATACGACCGTACCCCTCCGCGAGTTGATGAGCTGCGCCCAGTATCTGCTCACGGACATCGAGATCGATCCGCGAGCAACGGTCTTTTACCTGGGCAACGACGTCGCTCCGGAGGGTTATCTCTGGGTCTTCCCCAAAGGTGAGCGGTCTGCGAATGTCGGCATCGGCATTACGGGCAGGAAGAGCAGACCGGGCCACCGTGCGAAAGACTATCTCGACCGCTTCGTCCAGCAACAGTTCCCCGGTGGAAAGGCGATCGAGTGCATCGTGGGAGGGGTTCCGGTCTCGAAGCCGCTCCCATCCACGACAGGGGATGGCCTCATGATCGTGGGGGACGCCGCCCGTGTCGTGGATCCCCTGACGGGCGGGGGCATCTACAACGCGATGTACACAGGAGACCTTGCCGCCGCGGTGGCCGCCGAGTGCATCGGAGAGGGAGACTGCAGCCGAGAGCGGCTGATGGCCTACGATACGGCCTGGCGCAACTCCCGGATGGGAAAGGCGATCGAGCGCAACTACAAGATAAAGGAGTACTTCATCACCCTGTCCGACGAGAAGCTGAACGCGCTGGTGCATACGGGCGCCAGCATCGATCTTGCCGAGTTCAGCACATTCACGCTTATCCGTGAGCTGATAAAGCGGAACCCGAAGCTGCTTCTGGAGTTGAAGGCCCTCAGAGATGCGCTGTCCTGACGCGTTAACGCCCCAACTCTCCCCATTCTGGAGGGACGTCAGGATGGAGGGGCAGGATCATCAGAACCGATGCGGCCAGATGGACGACCGATGACGATCTGCGGCGTGGACGAGGCGGGGAAAGGAGCAGTGCTCGGGCCGCTCGTCGTAGCCGGCGTGAGCTGTCAGTCCACGGAGGACTGCCTTGGCCTCGGGATTCGGGATTCCAAAGAGCTCTCCCGCCGGCAGCGGGAGAAACTCTATACTGTGATCGAGGATCGCTTCCGAACCGCCCTGACGGTCGTCCTCCCCGAGGAGATCGATGCCACCCGCCCGTGGATGAGCCTGAACCGCCGTGTGGCGAAGGCTCATGCCGGGGTGATCGCGCAGCTTGCAGTCACGACCGCGTATGTGGATGCCTGCGATGTGGACGCCCTGCGGTATGCCCGTATGGTCCGAGAACATCTCGCCCCGAATGTCGCGGTGGTGTCCGAGCACAGCGCCGATAAAAGATACGCCATAGTGGGTGCAGCCAGTATCGTGGCGAAAGTCAACCGCGACTGGGCTATCGATCGGCTTAAGGAGGAGTACGGCAATATCGGAAGCGGCTACCCCTCCGATGCGGACACAATCGCATTTCTGAAGGCATACATGCAGTCGGAAGGTACGGCGCCGCCGTTTGCCAGGAAGAGCTGGAAGACCGTTGCCAACCTCTCCCGCCAGCTGGAGCAGTCCCGGATATCAGCCTTTCTCGAATAGCATTTCATAACCGGATCGATCCGGTCTCCAGGTCAGGATTCGGGATAGAAGGGTCACCCTACGCTCATGAGCCCTGCAGTGCATCCGGACCTGATGCATATCCCACTCGGGGATACGACGCAATAAAACGGTCATATTCCTCCGGGAGGTTTCCGCCTTCCTTGTGTCCTTTGTACCGCCTATACCCATCGATGATACAACTTATCGCTCCGGTTAGGTCATCTGTAAGTAGGCTTGCCGCAACCATCGAGGTGCATCCCGCTCCCATTCCTGCATGCTAAACCCTGATCATAGGACTTCGATACACGATGCCTATCCCCTACCAATACGCATGGGGCTCCAAGGGGGACAGGGAATGACCCCGTTCGGGAGAATGACCGGTTGGGACTCGATTGCGGAGAACCTCGATCATCGCCTGCCGGATCAGGTTCTATCGCACAAAAGAGTGAGGGACGCCCCCCACCCCCGCTGTTACGACACCCTTCAGGGGTGGATCCACGCAGACAATCCGATGCCCTATCACCGCTGATGCGATACCACCTCATCGGAGGTGCAGAAGAGTTGGCATGGTCTTCTCCCCGTCCGGAGGAGATGCGAGAGGTCGCCCATCTTCGAATGACAGCAGGAATATCGAAAACCAGGTTTGGATGTGGTTGGCCGCAATTGTATAATTGCCGGGGACCCACGACGATGTAACTGGTGATATTTGTGTCGGCGTGCACAGCATGGAACTGCCGGGGTCATATCGCCCAGACCGGGGATCCGCCAAGCAGAACACGGGGAGATATCCGAGCAAGGGGGATCTCCGGCCGCTTCGAGACCATCTCATCCGTTCACTCGATCTCTCGCGGAGGCTATCCATCCGACCGTCTATCAGGGCACCACATTTATGTCGATCCCGATCGAATGATAACAAGATGAACTGGGTTCTGGTCGCGCTTTTTTTCATTGCCCTCTACGCTCTCGGCGCAGGGTATATCCAGAGGAAGGGGCTGTGGGCCGATAGAGTCACCTTCTATGGCCCCATCATGATGATAAGAAGCCAGAACGTGGCCTTTTTAGACCGTTTCATCCCGTATCGGAGAGTCCTGCGCTGGTATGGATCTGCCGGAGTCGCCATCGTCGGAGTGGTTCTCGTCGCCATGGCAACCCTGCTCATTCTCGGCGTGGTGCTCATCGTTGCCCAGCAGCAGCAGAATGCGATCGATCCCTGGAACGTGCTCATCATCCCCGGCGTGAACGAATTTATCCCCTCCACGTTCGCCGTATGGTTCAGCCTGTTCCTCACCATCGTCATCCACGAATTCGGGCACGGTATCCTGTGCCGGATCGAAAATATCAAAGTGAAGAGTATCGGGCTTCTCCTGGCGGTGATCCCCATCGGTGCCTTCGTGGAGCCCGATGAAGAGGATGTGGAGAAGAGCCGGAGCGCTGAGAAGGCGCGGATGTACGGGGCAGGGATCACTAACAATCTCGTCCTCGGTGCGATCTGCTTCATCCTGATGATTCTCCTCGTGGGGATGGCAGTACCTACATCCGAACCCGTCGTCTACGGCATCTACCAGAACTACGCTGCGGATGTTGCAGGAGTTCCCGCCAACTCTATCATCCGCAACGTCGACGGGATCGTCGTTCAGACTCCCGCAGAGGTTGCTGCGGTCCTCCAGACCACCGAGCCCGGTGATACGATAACCCTTACCGTCGAGAACAATGGGGTTCTGCAGAGCCATACCTTGACCCTAACGGAATGGCCGGAGGGGTTCGGCGATAGAGAATCTGGTTTCATGGGAATTGAGTACTACAATGGCGAAGGGGTCATCCGCTCCATCCAGTCGATCCGATCCCCCTTCCAGGTGCTTGGCCTCCTCATCCTGCCGCTGGACATCGATAACCGGTTCGGATTGATGCCCATACGTTTTCTGGGGTTCGATACGCCTGAGATGGCATATTTCAGCGTTCCGTTCAACCAGTTCTGGGGGGCAGTCCACCTCCTCTTCTGGGCGGGGTGGTTCAACATCAACGTGGGGCTGTTCAACGCAATCCCCATGATCCCCTTCGATGGGGGGTACATCTTCAAAGAAGGCGTGGACCGCCTCTTCAACCGTTGGGGGCTGTCGCGCTTTGCCCCCTATGTGATCTCCTTCACGAGCGTCCTCATGCTGATGCTGATCCTGCTGACTTTCGTTCTTCCGCACATCTTCAAGTATATGGCGACAGCAGTGTAACGAAGGTGTATCCCGCCAGAGGAGGGTGAGAAAGGTGCGGGGCTGTCGGAGCGGTACTGCGAAGTACCGATCAGAGCGCGAGCATCGCGACCAGGGAACCCTTGGGAACTCCCACACTCTCTGCGATCGTATCGCACTTTACAGCCATCAGGTACGCTATGGGGGGCAGGTCTGCATACTCTGTTAAGGATTCATAGTTGGCCATCCCCTTCGCGATGATCAGCGTGGCTTCCTGCAGGGCATCGACGAGATCTGCGGGTGCCTTCTCCAGGGTCACCCCGATATCCCCGCTGCCCGTCGTGGTAAGCCGATCCACCAGCCGCTCCAGAGCCAGCAGACGAGCGTCCTCGCATGTAGCATCGTTCAGTATGGGAGCCCCTTTCACGGCCAGGGTCACCTGTGAGCCGAGTTCCTTTAAGTGGCGGATCAGAAGGGCATCCATGACAATCTCGCCACAGTTGTCCGTGAAGTAGACGATGCGCGCGGTTCGTCGTGCTATCATCTCTGTGTGGTCGATGGCGAGCCCATCCTTCACCTTCTCCTTATAGTAATGAATAAAGTCGTTCGTCACATCGTGGGACTGGACACCGTAGTCGAATGTGTTGGCAATGACGCATGCAAGGATGTGATCGCGCAGCGTATGGAGGGTCGGCTCGATATGCTCTGTTGCACGCATCGCCTGATCGTTGCAGGACGCCTTCAATCCAGCATAGGGATCGGGATCGTCCAGCAGCCGGTAGGCAAGCCGGTGGATCGTGGAGGCGATACGCGGTGCGGGCTGATCGGGTGAGAATTTATCGCGGAGAAGCGTCCGGCAAGCTGACGTAACCTGCTCTATGCGCTCTTGGTCGCCTGTCGAGAGCCGGCTCTCGAATTCCACGCGGGATAAAAGACACTCAAAACAACGCGGTTTGATCTTCATGAAGACTAGGAATAGATCTTGAGGAAGGAGGCAATAAAAACTATGGGGCCACCGCGATTTGAACGCGGGTCAGAAGACCCCCAGTCTCCTAGGATGCCCAGGCTACCCTATGGCCCCCTTATTCTTTGTATCTGGATCCTTTATCTACCTTCGCTTCCAGCGGTAGACTCTTATATACGCAGTTTCTTGAACTCTTCAACGTTTCTGGTCAACTCCTCGAGCTCAGAATCGGTCACCTTCATCCTGCTCTCCATCACCTCAAGCTCACCGAGGAGCTGCCGGATACGCACCAGCATGATGTACATGATGAAGAGCAGGAGAACGATTACCGAGCCCTGGAGTATCAGCAGAATTCCTTCCAGACTCAGACTCATCGTCGCCCTCTGAACAGTGCTCTTGCGAATCTATCGATAAATCCGTCCTTCTGCACCTCCACTTTCTCATCAATCGGACAGCCAGCCAGATCTGCTGCGATGTGTCGTATTGCTCTGGCCGCCGGAGAAGTAGGATATTTGAGCACTACAGGAGTCTTGAACGACGCCGCCCGCCGTACATTGGGATCCTCTGGAATCGTCCCCAGAATTTCAACTCCAAGGACCTTCTCCACCTTCTGGTTGACGAAATCCGTCTTGTCGGCACCAGCCCGATTCAGGATTGCACCCTGGATCTTTCCACCCACGACCTCGGTCAGGATCTTGGTCTTGAGGGCATCGACAAGCGATGAGAGCTCCGGGTTCACCACCAGGATCACCGCATCTGCGATGGCCAGCGGGATCACACCATCGCGGCTGATCCCGGCAGGCGCATCGATGATGAGGTATTCGCAGCGGTTCACGAGCTCCTTCATCACGTCCTTCAACCGCTCTGGATCCGCCTGCTGGAATCCCTGCAGGGATATCCCGCTCGGTACCACCTTCAGTCCGCCCGGTCCTTCATAAATGGCATCGTTGACCCTGGCACGGCCGGCGAGCACTTCATGAAGGGTGATGGGGACATCCTCGAGGCCGAGGATCAGCCCCAGGTTGGCCATGCCGATATCGGCATCCATAATATACGTCTCCTTGCCCAATCTGGCCAGCGATGTTCCCAGGTTGACTGTGACCGTGGTCTTTCCCGTGCCGCCCTTACCGGAAGCGATCGTATAAACCCTGACCATTTAACACCTTCACATGGAATAATTGTCGTAAATTTATTTAAGGATGATTAATATATCGCTGCACAAAACGTTACAACCACCTGTCTAAAATAATTTTTACATCGTCTTCTATTGACTTCACCCAGCTTTCCGGCATCGTGCGCTGTGCTTTGATGATACCAACCAGAGACGAACCGCGGTGGCGGATCCCGAAGAGCCGGAAGAGCGGATCGTCCGGCTTCTCGCCTTTTGTAAACAGATGACTATACGTTGCTGCATCCTCTTGGCTATCGGGGCTGGAAGAAGCAACAACCAGCCCGTCCTGTGTGGCAAGAGTGAAGGACTGGAGACCGTACTTGCCTGCCAGCGCATGGATACTCTCCGTCATGCTGCCATAGCCCTGAGAAAGATCAACGCCCTCTGGCATATCCGCGCTCTCTGCCGGAGGGGGTTCATGGATCGTGAGCGCATCGAGAGATCCGCGGGACGGGATCGCCGTAGGATCCAGCTTCTGATAGATCCTTGCCAGGTAAACCGCAACGACCGCCTCTAACGCCACACCTGCGAGCAATAGGATTGTCATGATCTGAAGGATCATCAACCCAAATGTTATGTTATCCATACTTGCCATCCTCGCGTTTACTCCTCCTCGATAAGATGTTCGAGATGAAGCCGTCTTACCGTTCTCTTGCAGCTCTGCCGGATCTTCTGGGCCATGCTCTCCAGATCCATGGCATCCAGCGCATCCAGATCCCGGTTGATGCTGGCAATGATCTCCGAATCCTGAACCTGTCGAGCGGAAGCGGCGCGCGGCTGTTCGTTCAAAGCAGACACTGCACGGGCATCGGATATTCCGCTCGGATCAGGGATCGCGCGTGCCGTCCCGGTCACGGTGCCTTCTCTATCTGGCTTCATTCCAGACGCATATCCGAAGAGATCCGAGGGAGACGGTGTTCTTTCCACGACCGCGGATGCGTTGAACTCAAGGGCGAGCTGCAGTTGGGTACTGGAGAGATCGCGGAGTTCGACATCCACTTCAGACCCGCTCTGGTCCAGAATCACCTTCCAGGCGTCGTCCCCCTTCAGATGACGGTATTCTGCAAGAACGCATTTGCCTCTATCCAGAACAAGGGTGGAGACCGACGCAGCGGCCGATATTGTGCAGTAACCGCAGAAGAGCGAATCGTTCAGCTCCCGAAGCAGTACCCCCAACGTGACGCCTTTCTGAATGGATCGAAACGTGCCCCTCGGAAGTTGCATTGTACTGATAAATGTTTCTTTATATTATAATACTATTGATATTGTTTTTTGGAATAATTATGCTTTTTTGCCATTTATATCCGAAAATAGAATCCATCTCTTCCTTTAATTGGCCTGCAGATCATCACCTATGGCAGCCACAGCATCCCGGCTCCTCGCGCCTTCCCGAGATCCGCCGCTCAGCTCCCAGGTTCCCCCACCCATCTCCTCGCAGAGAGGAGGGCGTACTGGTTACTGAAAGAGTAAATATTGAAGGACAGATGGCAAGCACGGCGTCGCTGGGCAGGAAGGCAGGCTATATGCCGTATATGATGAATTCGAAGTCGTTCTTCAGTAAAGACAAAAATGTATCATTATTTTTAATCTGTTCAAATTAAAGGTCGGAAGAGAAAAAAGATATATTGATATAACAGAAATGTAGTTAGAGAAATATTGGAGTAAATCGGTGATGGATCCGCCTCTGACAACAAAAGAGACTGTCACAGAAGCAATCGACAGAATCAGGTCTATACACGGCGTGATAGCATGCGCACTGGTAACTAAGACCGGCATCATGATGGGGAAATACTTTGAGAAGGGGAGTGAATCTGCACGTCTGGTGGGCGTGATGTGTGCGAGCATTCTCTCCTCCGCTGATGCCGCCGCCAGCATCCTCGATATCGGTTCGCCATCATCCGTTATTATTAACTCCGAATATGCAAAGATCGTACTGATGAGCGCCGGGGAGAAGATCCTTCTTATCGCTGTCGTCCAGAAATCGACAGCTGACCAGGAAAAAATTGACCAACTCCGAGAAGTTGCCGATCGTATTGGGAGTGAGTGGTAGATGTACACAATCCTTGTGGTGGATGACAGTCCGTTTATCGTTGACGTATTTGTGACCATGCTGGAGAGAGGGGGATATCGAGCGATTGCATCCTACAGTGGACAGGAGGCGCTCGACATTCTGACGGAAGTTACACCCGATGTCATCCTCCTCGATATCATGATGGAGCCCATGGATGGATGGGAGACTCTGGAGCGCATCAAGAGCAACCCGGATTTCCTGGAAATCCCCGTTCTGATGCTCACAGCAAAGCAGCTGACCCCGGATGAAGCGCAGGAATATGGACCTTATATCGAGGATTACGTCTTAAAGCCCATTACGCACCGTGAGCTCTACGACACCATAGAACACGTCCTGAACCGTAGAAAAGCGATTCGACTGGACGTGGATGCAGCGAGAAAAGCCGGACTCGATCATCATGTCATTGAGGAGTATGCCACACTGAACAAGAACGTTGACGTCAACAAACGCCTGCTGAAGATTCTGGAGACAACCTATGACGTCCACGATCCCAAGATCAAAGTGAGCGAGAAGATATCAAACGCCATCAAGACGATGGCGCTATCCATACGAAGCCAGGAAGAACGCCTGGATATGCTCAGATCCGACCTCGGACGCGTCCTCGAGAAGAAGTAATGAGCCTCTCTCCCCGCTCCCCTTCGTAGAGGACTGGATCTGTGAGAACAGAGATAACAACTGCCGCGGCGCAGATCTACCCGTGATCCATAGATCCCGTCAGATACCGGAGATCTCCACACCATGGCAGAGCTCGATCGACAAGAAGCCATTTCTGTGTGATGTTCAACAGTACTACTGCGACCATCTCGCGCAACATTGGGGGTAGGGACGAGAAGTGCAGGGAACACCTTCAGAGTGTCGCCTGGTCGCCCATCCGGATATCATTAAATTCTCCGAAAGGATACTCCAAAGGCCATCGTCCGCCAGGCATGCGCGTGCCCCGCCAGGGAACATACACACATCCACAGCCATTCGTGCCAAGAGACGATGGATTAGAGCCCTGTACTGTGTCGCTCCGATAGTGTACCACTGCAATGAGTTTGTAAAAATGCATAGCGTTTGCCGATACGGCGTCGGAAAGGAGCCGGGCCTCGATCTGCACCAAGAGTAAGAAATTTTATATACTTTTCCCGCATTGTAATAATGCCAAATGATGCTACCCCTTGGGCCCGTAGCTCAGCCAGGTAGAGCGTCTGGCTTTTAACCAGATGGCCGGGGGTTCAAATCCCCCCGGGCCCGCTGCCACAGCCATAATCTGTGGTGGGTTTTGAGAGCCGGTGATGAGCATATCGATAAAGATGAGTATCTCTTTGTGAGCAGGGGATGTGATGAGTACCCCATTAAACGTGCTTGAGCATGTAATGGTGCCGGAACACCAGATTATGAGTGAGGAGGAGATAATGCAGCTACTCTCCACCTACAAAATTTCCACTGAACAGTTACCCAAAATATATCACGACGACCCTGCAGCCAAGGTAATAAAGGCCAAACCCGGGGATGTATTGAGGATCATACGCATCAGTCAGACGGCGGGCAGATCGGAATCCTATCGCCTGGTTGTCAGAAGGCCCAAAAAATAACAACGGAGCTGGTTTCTTGTTAGAGAGAAGTGTATTGTCTAGGGCATTCTTTTCTCGGGAGCATGTTGCGCGCCACCAACTCGACTCCTTCAATCATTTTCTCCAGTACAATCTTCAGAAAGTTGTGAACGAACAGCGTGTCATCGAGACGGATATCGAGAGTCGCGGCAAGAGCAATGAACCGGTCTGGGTCGAACTCGGCACGATCGAGGTGAGAAAGCCTGTTGTCCGTGAGGCGGACGGGTCCCAGGCTGACCTCTTTCCGAGCGAGGCCCGGTTGCGAAACCTGACCTATGCGGCGCCCATCCACCTGGACATGACACTCATCCAGGGAGGCGAACGCCAGGAACCGGTGATTGCGACCATCGGACAGCTGCCCATCATGGTAGGATCTGCTGCCTGCAACCTCTACGGGCTATCCGACGATGAGCGGATTCTGCGGGGAGAGGATCCCCTGGATCCGGGAGGCTACTTTATCATCAACGGCACCGAGCGCGTGCTGATGACCCTTGAAGACCTCGCCTCCAACAAGATCATGACCGAGTATACCGAGCGCTACAATGAGCGCATCTATGTGGCGAAGGTCTTCTCCCAGTTCCGGGGCTACCGTGCGCTCGTGGTGGTTGAGAGGAATCGGAAGAACCTGCTCGAGGTCTCGTTCCCATCGGTCGCCGGCCACCTCCGGTTCGTCGACCTGATGCGGGCGCTCGGCATGGTGAGCGATCACGACATCGTGAGCGCGGTATCCACCGACGAGGATATCCTCACGTTCATGATGCAGAATCTCGAGGAGAGCGAGTGCGATAGCGTCGACTGCGGGATCATGTACGTGGGCAAGAAGCTCGCGCCGAACCAGACCAGGGACTACCAGCGCAAACGGGCCGAGTTCGTTCTAGACAACTACCTGCTGCCCCACCTGAACTATCTCATGCCCCCCGGCATGAAGGAGGGCGACGAGGGCTACCGCCCGACGGTTGAAGGAGTTCGTCTGGCGAAGGCGCATTTCCTCGGTCGAATGGCAGAGGCCTGCTTCGATCTCGTGCTTGAGAAACGGCATATCGACGACAAAGACCACTATGCCAACAAGCGCCTGAAGCTGGCCGGCGACCTGATGGAGGATCTCTTCCGCATATCCCTGAACCGGCTGACGCGGGATATCAAGTACCAGCTGGAGCGGGCAAGCATGCGGCACCGCGATCTCTCCATCGCCACGGCGGTTCGTGCGGACGTCCTGACAGAACGACTTCTGCACCCGCTTGCCACGGGCAACTGGGTGGGCGGACGCACCGGGGTCTCCCAGCTGCTGGATCGGATCGATCACATGAGCGTGCTCTCCCACCTGCGGCGGGTGATATCTCCTCTCTCGCGCTCCCAGCCGCACTTTGAGGCACGGGATCTCCATCCCACCCAGTGGGGGCGCATCTGCCCGAGCGAGACGCCAGAAGGGCCCAATTGCGGCCTTGTGAAGAACTTCGCGCAGATGGTCGAGATAAGCAAGGGCGTGGACGACGAGGAGGAAGTGAAACGCATCCTCTACAGCCTGGGCGTCGAAGAGCTGCGGAGGGAGACGGCATGAAGAGGGCACGAGTATTCGTCGACGGCGCGCTCATCGGCCTTGTGGACGATCCGCGGCACCTGGTCAGCCAGATGCGGAAGATGCGCCGTCGCGGAGAGATCTCCGGCGACATCAACGTATCCTACAAAGAGTACAACAACGAGGTTGTGATTCTCACCGATCGCGGCAGAGCTCGCCGGCCACTGATCATCGTGGAAGGTGGTAAACCACTTCTCACCAACGACGATATATGGGAGATCCGAAGCGACGGCACAGATTTCGGTATCCTGGTACGGCGTGGGGTCATCGAATTCATCGATGCAGAGGAGGAGGAGGATCTCCTCATCGCCATCAACGAAGAGGACCTGACGCCGGACCACACCCACCTGGAGATCGATTCCTCCCTGATCCTGGGTATTGCAGCCGCGCACGTCCCCTTCCCGGAGCACAATGCCAGCCCGCGCGTGACGATGGGGGCCGGGATGGTGAAGCAAGCGCTGGGATTCGGTGCGGCGAACATGAAGCTCCGCCCCGACACCCGGGGGCACCTGCTCCACTACGTGCAAAAGCCCCTCGTGCACACGCAGACCTCGGAGGTGATCGGCTCCGACGACCGGCCCGCCGGTCAGAACTTCGTGGTGGCTATCCTGAGTTACGAGGGCTACAACATCGAGGATGCGCTCATCTTCAACAAAGCGAGCATCGACCGCGGGATCGGACGCTCCCACTTCTTCCGGACCTACGAAGGGGAGGAGCGTCGGTATCCGGGAGGACAGGTGGACAAGATCGAGGTGCCGGACGAGGAGGTCACCGGCGCCCATGGAGCCGAGGCCTACAAGCACCTGGATGAAGACGGCGTGATCAATCCGGAGACGGTCGTATACGAGAAGGATGTGCTCATCGGCAAGACCTCGCCGCCGCGGTTCCTGGAGGAGCCGACGGGCGAATTGATCGCCGTGGAGAAGCGTCGGGATACGTCAGTCACCATGCGCAGCAACGAGCACGGCATCGTGGACACAGTGATCATCACGGAAGGAGAGAACAGTTCCCGTCTGGTCAAGGTGCGAACCCGCGACCTCCGAATCCCCGAGGTCGGGGACAAGTTCGCCTCCCGCCACGGACAGAAGGGCGTTATCGGCCTCATATCGCCTCAGCAGGATATGCCCTTCACCGAACAGGGCGTCATGCCGGACCTGATCATCAACCCCCACGCCATCCCCAGCCGGATGACCATCGGCCACATGCTGGAGATGCTCGGGGGCAAGGTGGGAGCCCTGGAGGGGAGGCGAATCGACGGAACCGCCTTCTCCGGCGCCTCAGAAGAGGAGCTTCGGGACTCCCTGAAGAGTCTGGGGTTCTCGCATACCGGCCGCGAAGTGATGTACGACGGCATAACGGGGCGCCAGTTCGAGGCCGACATCTACGTAGGGGTTATCTACTACCAGAAGCTCTATCACATGGTCTCGAGCAAGATGCACGCCCGCTCCCGGGGACCGGTGCAGGTGCTCACTCGACAGCCCACGGAAGGACGAGCTCGCGAGGGAGGTCTTCGGTTCGGCGAGATGGAGCGGGATGTCATGATCGGGCATGGCGCCGCGATGGCGCTCAAGGAGCGGCTTCTGGATGAGTCCGATAAGGTCGTCCAGTATGTCTGTGCGCGGTGCGGTATGATCGCCATGCTGGATCGCAAGCGCAACGTGACCCGCTGTCTCGCCTGTGGGGGAGAGACCGAGATCTACGCCGTGGAGATGAGCTACGCATTCAAACTCCTCCTGGATGAGATGAAGAGCATGGGTATTGCCCCCCGGCTGAAGCTGGAAGATATGGTGTAGGGGGAGAGATTGTGCCAAGTCCAAAGAGAATAGGAAAGATAGAGTTCGGGCTGCTATCGCCCAAGGAAATACGGCGGATGAGCGTACGGAAGATCATCTGGGCTGACACCTATGATGAGGACGGGTATCCCTACCCCCAGGGCCTTATGGACCTGAACCTCGGCGTCATCGACCCGGGTCTCCGCTGCAAAACCTGCGATCAGAAGGCGGCCGAGTGTCCCGGGCACTTCGGGCATATCGAGCTCGCAAAACCGGTGATCCACGTGGGATACACCCGCCTCATCCGTAAGCTGCTCCGGGTCACCTGCCGGGAGTGCAGCCGCCTCCTGATGGGGGCGGAGGAGATTGAGAAAGTCACCGGCTCGGAAGACGAACTCGGTGAGGTCGTGACGGAGAAGGACATCAAAAAAGAACAGATCTGTCCTCACTGCGGTGCCCAGCAGCTGAAGATCAACTTCGAAAAACCCACCACGTTCTCGGAGACCTGGGTCGAGGATGGACACAAGATGGAGCACAAGCTGACTCCGGCGGACATTCGCTCCAGGCTCGAGAGGATACCGGACGAAGATCTCCGTCTCCTCGGCATCAACCCCGAGGTGGCCCGACCGGAATGGACGATCCTCACCGTACTACCAGTCCCCCCGGTGACCATGCGCCCCTCCATCATCCTGGAGAACGGGCAGCGGTCTGAGGACGATCTCACCCATAAGCTGGTGGACATCATCCGTATCAACCAGCGGTTCAAGGAGAACCAGGATGCTGGAGCACCTCAGCTGATCATTGAAGACCTCTGGGAGCTGCTGCAGTACCATGTCACCACATACCTCGACAACGAGGTGGCTGGCTGCCCGCCCGCGCGGCACCGCAGCGGCAGACCGTTAAAGACGCTCTCGCAGAGGCTGAAGGGTAAAGATGGCCGGTTCCGGGGTTCCCTCTCGGGCAAACGCGTCAACTTCTCTGCCAGGACCGTTATCTCGCCGGATCCCAACATCAGTGTCGGCGATGTGGGAGTTCCCCTGGCCATCGCAAACGAGATGACGGTGCCCGTGCGGGTCACCCAGTTCAATATGGACGAGGTGCGCCAGTTCGTCCTGAACAGCCCGAACCGCACCTCCGTGAACGGCCCCTGTGGCGCCAACTACGCCATACGTCCAGACAACCGGCGTGTGCGGCTCTCGGAGACCAATCTGGAGACGGTTTCCAGCATGCTGGAGCCCGGCTGGACTGTTGAGCGCCAGCTCCGCAACGGGGATGTCGTTCTCTTCAATCGGCAGCCCTCGCTGCACCGGATGAGCATCATGGCTCACCGGGTGCGGATCATGGATGGCAAGACCTTCCGACTCAATCCCGCCGTCTGTCCACCCTATAACGCCGACTTCGACGGTGACGAGATGAACCTGCACGTGCCCCAGACCGAGGAGGCGCAGGCGGAAGCTCAGATCCTGCTGGCAGTTCAGGAGAACATTCTCTCGCCTCGATTCGGCGGACCGATCATCGGCGGCATCCACGATCACGTCTCCGGTATCTTCATGCTGACAAATGGCACCCGCTGGTTCAGCAAAGGCGACGCTCTCTACGTGGTGCGGCAGAATGCCATGGATAACTTCCCGAACCCGGGGAAGGTGGAGGATGGCAGACCGTACTGGTCGAACAAGCAAATCTTCTCCATGATCCTCCCGAAGGAGTTGAACATGGTCTTCCGGGCCAGCTCCTGCCAGAACTGCGATGAATGCAAGAGAGAAGGCTGCGAACGGGACGCCTACGTGCGGATTGTGGATGGAGAGTTGCTCTGCGGCACCATTGATAAAAAGGCAGTAGGCGCCTTCGACGGCCAGATCCTTCACCGCATCATTCGCCAATACGGCACTCGAATGGCTGCGGAGTTCATCGACGACCTCACCAAGCTGGCGATTCGGGGCATCATGATAAGCGGGTTCTCCTTCGGGATCGACGATGAGGATCTGGCGAAGACCGAGCATGGGCAGATCCGGGAGGTGCTCGAGAATGCCGCAAACGATGTGGAGCGGCGGATCCGCATCTTCCGCGAGGGGCAACTCGAACCCATGCCGGGACGAACGCTTGAAGAGACGCTCGAGATGCAGATCATGCAGGTGCTCGGACGCGCCCGTGACCGCACGGGTGAGATCGCCGGCCGGCACCTGGGACTGAACAACAGCGCCGTGGTAATGGCCGTATCCGGAGCCAGAGGCTCCATGCTCAACCTTACACAGATGGCCGGCTGCATCGGACAGCAGTCCGTGCGGGGGGAGCGGATCATGCGCGGCTATGAAGATCGAACTCTGCCGCACTACCGCAAGGGCGATCTTGGATCGGATGCACACGGTTTCATCAAGAACAGCTACAAGAGCGGGCTCTCCCCGACGGAGTTCTTCTTCCATGCGATCGGAGGCCGTGAGGGACTGGTCGATACGGCTGTCCGTACCTCCCAGAGCGGTTACCTGCAGAGACGAATGATCAATGCGCTTCAAGATCTGAAAGTCGCGTACGATGGAACGGTTCGGACGACGGGTGGGCGCATCATCCAGTTCCGGTATGGTGAGGACGGGACAGATCCCTCAAAGAGCAGCTACGGAAACCCGGTGGACGTGAAAGGCATCGTTGAGAGTGTCTTGAAGGAGGAGTGCTGATGCTGGAGTCTGCCATGGAGTCGAGGATTGCCGAGGCGACGCTGCCCGAGAAGACAAAAGAGCAGCTCCGCCTCCATCTTTCCGAGAACCACGTCACGGAGGAGCAGTTCGACCGCATCCTCAAGCTAGTGCTGCGGGAGTACCAGAATACCCGCGTGGAGGCTGCCGAGGCGGTGGGCATCGTGGCCGCACAGTCCATCGGGGAACCCGGTACCCAGATGACGATGCGGACGTTCCACTATGCAGGTGTGGCGGAGATCAACGTCACCCTGGGTCTGCCGCGGCTGATCGAGATCATGGATGCTAGAAAAGAGCCGAGCACTCCCACGATGACCATATTCTTAAACCCTCTGTTCGCCGGGGATCGGGACAAGGCGCGGGAGATCAGCTGGCAGATCGAGGCTGCTCCGCTCCATGAGTTCGGAGATATCACAATCGACATGGAGAACATGGTGGTCGGAGTGCAGCTGAATACGGCGGTCTGCGAGAAGCGGAAGATTTCCCCCGGGACCATCATGGAGAGTGCGCCCCGCAAGATACGCGAGCGCCGG
>JAXDAH010000163.1:0-7267 GCA_034679905.1 Methanomicrobiales archaeon
GGGAACGACATTCAAGGCGACACCTTCGAACTTAACTTCTTCATGTCCCTGACACAACAATAATATAATGGGAAGGGGGGGGGGGGGGGGGGGGGGGGGGGGGGGGGCGGGCCCCCCCCCCCCCCCCCCCCCCCCCCTTCCAAATCCCCTCCCCCCCCTTGGTGCGATAGGGCCTCCCCGGAAAGATTGAGACTGGGTAGGTGCTCTCTCCCGTCGCACTCGAATCACACCCTTTGGGACTCGGGTGGAACACTGTGGCCCGGTCTGCACAATGAGATGGGCATTATCGCATCGGCGGGAATGGGGTTCGGATGTGTCGTCTCCCCCTAACGGTAGCGATAGGTCGGGATTGGGGAGAGCAGGAGCTCGATGCTGTCCGCATTCGGGCTCATTCGGCCTTCCCCTCCTTTGGCATCGCTGAATACGGGGCTATCATACACGGGGTGGGGGTGCTCGCCCCTATTGTAGCGATAGAGCCCTGCATGGGAGAATCGGCAATCGATGCGATAAGCATTCGAAATTTTTGCCAGCCTGATCCATCTATAAATCGATTGCGCATTCCTGCGGGGAGACAATCCAGTAAGGGGTAAAAAAGGGAGAATCAGCCGAGCTCGTCCCACTTGGTCTTCTTCTTGTAGACCACGTAGCCCACCGCGAGCAGGACTGCGACGACAACGATACCCAGGATCATGGGGAGCATGCCGCCCATGGAGAACCCTTCACCGATATCGGCCTTTAATCTTGTACATAGGGTTTCCGCCTCAAGGGCCTTGTTCATCGTCTCATTGGCTAGAATCCTGGCCTGAGGATAATTCCCCTGTTCGAACATCGTCTTTGACGAGGAGTATGACTGACTCGCGCTCTCGTATTTGCTGACGATTTCTACAACCCGCGGATCGCTTCCCATGCTGCGGTTGACCTTGAAATAGTTGATCATCCCGTTTACATTGGATATCTTTTGATTCGCCTGATCGAGCTCAAACTGAGCCCAGACTTTATCGAGATTCGCGTTCGCCTCATCAATGGAAGTCTTGGCTTTCGTTAGAGAAGCTTGGGCGACTGCATAGTTACTGGGACTATTTTTTGCGTCGTCAATTGCCTTCTCAGCTTCTGAATATTTCGACTCAACGGAAGAGACATCAACTCCAAGCCGAATCTTTTCATCAATGCTGGTTCTGAGGTCTGCCAGTTCCTTCTCCCGCTGACTTAACAGTGTAGAAATTCCCGCTGGATTGTAAACTTCGACCTCCTTCTTAAACTCTCCTCCTGTTACAAGCTGGCCTGATGAATCGAGTTCCTCGATCTTCATGACGGTTCTTGTAGGCGTGCTCGAGGCATTGGGTGCGATACCTTCAAGGGTTACTTCAAGATAAATGGGACTATCGGATGGGTATGCGAGTTCCCATCCTGTAATCGTTGTGCTGGAACCGGTTCTCTTAAATTCAGTCTTCGGTTGTTTTGTCTCGATATCAATGATCTTGAAGAGCCAGTTGGCTTTGGTAAGGTCTGTAGAAAATCGCAGACTGTGTGCAGGATCAAATACTTCCGGAGTACGGGAGAACTTGATATCACCGTGGGCATTCACATCCTCTCCAGGATTTGCCCCTCCTGAAGGGTTGACCGTAATCGACTTAGCGTCATATGCTGCTCCCATCTGGATCAGGCAGAGGGATAAGAGGATGCAGAGAGCCAGTAACATTCGTTTTCTCATGGTTCACCTCACTCGAATAGCGGCTCGATCCCTTCGTCGAAGAGGGCGGGCGGCTCCCGCTCTTTCTGCTTGAGCACGTCTTCTTTGGTCTCCTTGGCATTCTCGATCAGTTCGGCGATCCTCGGAGCGTTGCGGATGGTGGCAAGCACGACGACCGCGGCGATGAAGTTGCTGTCCACCGGGTAGTCCCCGCCCCGCACCTCCACGCCGGCAATGTTCTCCTCGACCCAGCTCTTGGCCTTCTCGACGCCCTTGCGGTCGAACTCATCGGGAGGTCCGGCCATCAGCACCAGCGCCCGCTCGGCCGAGGAGTAGTCGCAGGGGAGCGTGAGCCGCCCGAGCATCGCCCGGCGGACCAGGGCGATCACCTTCGCGGCCTTGTCCTCCCCGAGCAGCACCTCTTCGGTGCTCTCCTTCCTGTTCCGGGAGAGCCCGAGACCGGATAGTCCTCCAAGGATCCCCTTCTTCTTATTTCGCGGATTGATAACCTCGGTGATGGCATACCCGACGGTGCTGATCCCGCCGCCGCGAAGGGTATTGATGATCTCGCTGCTGTCCACGACCATCTCCCCGACCCCCTCCTTTGTCATCTCGCCGGCGCGGAAGAGTATAGAGAACCTCCGCACGATCTCGTCGTTGATGCGCTGATAGGAGGTCTTGACGCTCTCTCCTTCGTTCTTCCAGGCGCTGTTGTCGAAGATGAAGGTGTTGTCCACCTCGTTGATGATAGTCGAGAGGCTCCGGGCGGCGTTGTAGGAGTACAGCCGACCTTCTTCGGGAGCGGGCAGGATCCCGAGGGCGTACACGGGTTCGCGGTAGATCCGCTTCAGGTGCCGGGAGAGCACCGGGGTGCCTCCGGACCCTGTTCCGCCGCCGAGCCCCGCGACGATCACGAAGGCATCGATATCGTGCGTACCCCGAGTATCGACCGCGCTGATGATGCTGTCGATCTCGTCCGCCGTGATCTTCGCGCCCGCGACGTTATCCGTCCCGACCCCGTGGCCCTTCACCACGGTCTGACCGATGAGTATGCGATCCTTGAGGGGGATCTGCTTCAATCCCATCAGATCTGTGCGGGCGGTATTGACAGCGATACCCCGGAAACTCTGTTTGGGGAGTTTTTTGTCCTGCTCCAGGAACATATCGACAATTTTTCCGCCAGCCTGACCGAAACCAATGAAAAATACCCTCATCTGTGGACACCATCCAGCCCGCTGCTGGTATACACTAATTGCCTAAAATACTTTATTCTATTGTGTTCAAAAACTTTCTTATGAACTCGGGATAAAATTTGTACAGGATACAAAGATTATGAAAATTTGTGTCATTGGAGGGGGTTTATGCGGTCTGACGGCAGCCCTCGATCTCTCGAATGAGCACACCGTTGCGGTTTTGGAGAGAGACGATCGCCTCGGAGGGTGCCTGGCCTCCTACCATGTCGATAATTACTGGATCGAACGCTACTATCACCACTGCTTCTCCGGGGATCGGCAGCTGCTGACGCTTTTCGAGCGGCTCGGGATCGGTGGTAAGCTGGAGTGGCTGAAGGGTACGAGCGGCTACTGGGTGGAGGGAAAACTTTATCCCCTGAATTCGCCCATAGAGATTTTCCGTTACCCTCACCTCTCCCTCGCCGACAAGGCACGGCTTGCCCTGCTGACCCTGCGGGCAAGACGCATGGATATTGAAGCCCTCGATGCCGTGCCGGCCCGGGACTTTATCCTGTCTGCGCTGGGCGAGCGGGCGTATGCGTCCTTTTTCGAACCCCTGCTGAAGAGCAAGTTCGGCGATGCACGAGACGACGTCTCTGCCGCCTGGCTGATCAGCCGGATTGCCATCCGCTCCAACCGGGGCGTGGCCGGAGAGCGCCTGGGCTACCTGCGGGGCGGCTTCCAGGTGCTGGTCGACTGTCTGGCAGAGACGCTCCGGGACCGTGGCTGCAGGATCCGCAGCGGCACGCCGGCAGCAGCTCTGGAGCGGGAGGGTCGAGGATGGCGGGTGAACGGGGAGGCGTTCGATATGGTCCTCTCCACCATCCCCCCGCAGCAACTCCCGATGGCGGGATCGCCCCTGCCCGCCGTGCCCTACCAGGGAGCCGCCTGCATGACGCTCGGGCTCGACAGGGACGTGCTGGAGGGTCTCTACTGGGTGAACATGAAGGATCCCGCCCCCTACGGTGCGGTCATCGCCCACACCAACTTCGCACCCATCGATCGCTACGGCGAACACATCGTCTACCTGGCCTCCTACTTCACGGATCGGGTCCCCGAAGGGCTCCCCGAGCGGATGCTCGCAGACTTCTGCGGCCGGTTTCATCTGGGAAGGGCATCCATCCGCTGGCAGCGGATGACTGTAAACCGTTTCGCCGGTCCCGTCTACCGCACGGGCTATCGCAACCTGATCCCGGCGTACGAACAGAATGGGCTGTTCATGGCCGGCATGTTCAGCCTGCCGAACTACCCCGAACGGAGCATGGAAGGCTCGGTCGCCGCCGCCCATGCGGTGGCGGAGCGGATGCGGGGGACGGATGCCTGAACTGGAAGTGACGGCAATCCTGCCGGTCTACAACGACCGGCGGTCCCTGGAGACGGCGATCCCCGCCTCCATCCGCACCCTCTCCGGGATTACCGAGTCCTTCGAATTGATCGTTGCCGAAGACGGGAGCACCGACGGGAGCGCAGACGTTGTGGAGCGGGCCACGGCCACCGATCCGCGGATCCGTCTCCTGCACAGCGACGAGCGGCAGGGACGGGGAAAGGCCCTCACCCGTGCGATCGGCGAGGCCCGGGGCACGATCGTCTGCTACTACGACGTCGACCTCGCTACCGACATGCGCCATCTGGAGGAGCTGATCGGCGCCATCCGCCGCGGGTACGACATGGCCACGGGATCCCGCCTGCTGCGCGAGAGCGACGTGGCCCGATCGGGGGACCGCGAGTTCGCCAGCTGGAGCTACAACCTGCTCGTGCGGACGATCCTGGGGAGCCGGCTGCACGATCACCAGTGCGGGTTCAAGGCCTTCGACCGGAGCCGCATCCTCCCGCTGCTGCCCGGGGTGCGGGCAGAGCACTGGTTCTGGGACACCGAGATCCTGGTGCGGGGGCAGCGGGGGGGATTCTCGGTCTATGAGTTCCCCGTGCGGTGGCGGGCCGGGAGAGGCACAACTGTACGCGCAAAAGACGTCTTCGAGATGGGATCGGCAATCGTGGACCTGTGGTGGCAGCTGCATGTATCGGAACGTTAGCGCTATCATCCTCTCCACCCTGATCGCCGTCGGGATCATCGGCTACATGCTCTACCGCGTCTGGGATGAGCTCCTCCTGACGCTCGAGCATGTCGTCCCCTTCTATCTCGTCGTGGCCGTGGCGATCTGCCTCTGCGCCTGGTTGCTGCGGGGGCAGCGGTACCGCTCCATCCTCCGCGGGCTGGAGGTCCAGGTGGGCCTGGTCTTCTCTACCGCCACCATCTTCATCAGCCAGACGGCAAACCTGATCGTGCCGGCGCGCCTCGGGGATCTGGTGCGGATCTTCATCCTGAAGCACGAGGAGAAGGCGAGCTACTCCCGGGGCGTGTCCTCTCTCCTGGTGGAACGGGTCTTCGATATCCTGATGGTGGCGGTTCTCGGGATCGTCGCCCTGCCTTTCGCCTTCAACGTGCCGCCCTGGTTCTATACGGTGCTCGTGGTGCCGCTGCTGGGCGGCGGGGCCTTCTTCATCGGGCTGGTGCTGCTCGGCCGGGTCCAGGCGAAGAACCGCTTCCTGGTGATGCTGCTGGAGATGCTCGACCAGGTCCGAAAGGCATCCCTGAACCTCCGCTCCTTCTTCAGTTTCGGGGCCTCGTCCATCCTCATCTGGATGCTGGACGTGCTGGTCTGCTGTGCGGTTGTGCTGATGTTCCAGGAGTACATCCCCTTCGTCGTCGTCGTCCTGGCGATCGTGATCGGGAACCTGGTGAAAGCGGTGCCGATCACCCCCGGGGGCGTCGGCACCTACGAGGCCAGTCTCGCAGCCACCTTCGTGCTGGCCGGGACCCCGGAGCCGACCGCCATCCTCATCGCGGTGGTCGACCACCTGATAAAGAACGTGGTCACGCTCGTCGGCGGCGTCGCATCGATCTACCTCTTCGGCGGCTGGGTGCTCTCGGTGCTGCGGAACGCCGTGACGAAACGGTTGCGGAGGGAAGACCTGTTTGGGGATTGAGTCGCAGTTCCTCTACGTGCTCTCCTGGCTGGCGGTCGTAAAACTCCTGCAGGTCGCCATCTTCCCCCCGCTCGAGCGGGCGTTCCCGCGACTCGGCTACGCCATTGCGTATCCGGCATCCATCCTGCTCTTCACCCTGGGATCCTGGTACCTGGGGCTGCTCGGCCTCCCCATCCCCCTCGCCATTTTACCCTTTGCCGCCTTGCTCGGGCTGAACCTCTACCGGAAGGCCTACAGCCGGGATAGCCTGCGGGAGAACCTGGTGTGGGATGGAGTCTTTTTCATCGGCTTCCTGTTCATGCTCTCCCTCCGCTTCGTCAACCCCACCATCTCCTTTGCAGAGAAGTACATGGACCACGCCTTCCTGGCATCGGTGATGCGCAGCCCCGTCGTGCCCCCCCTCGATCCCTGGTACGCCGGCGGCACCCTCGAGGTCTATTATTACCTCGGCTACTGGACGATGGGCTGCCTGGGGATCCTGAGCGGCGTCCCCTCCGCCGTCACGTTCAACCTGGCCCTGCCGACCGTCTTTGCCCTCTCCGCCGTCGGCCTCGTCCTCATCGGGCATATCCTCATCCCCCGCTTCCGCTGGCTGCCCGTCCTCGCCCTCCTGCTGCCCAACCCGTCGTTCTTCTACCACCTCCTCCTCGGGGAGGGGATGCAGACGGTCCTCTGGGAGAGCACCCGCACCATCGCGAACACCATCAACGAGTATCCCTTCTTCTCGTTCCTCTGGGGGGACGTGCACCCCCACGCGATGAGCATCTTCAACCAGGTCTTCCTCCTGGCGCTGCTGATCTATGCCTATACCGCATGGGAGCGGCTCTCCGACGGCGGGCGGTGGATCCTGGTCGGGCTTGCGGCGCTCTCGCTGGGCTCCATGCCGGGCATCAACACCTGGGACGTGCTGATCTACGCCCCGATCACGGTTCTCGTGGGGATTCTCATCTGGAGCCGCTGCCGCGAGACGCCCCTTGATTGGTCGGCAGCCCGCTTCCTGCTCGCCGTCCCGCCGCTCGCCATCCTGCTGTATCTCCCCTTCTACCTGCAGCTGGAGACACAGGGCATCCAGGGCGTCTACCTGGTGCCCACGCCCTCGGAGCCGCTCCCGTTCCTGCTGGTGCACGGCTTCTTCCTGGCCGTATTCTACCTCTATACCGCGAAAGATCTCGGGAAGCGGCCCTACCTGGCGCTGGCAGCTGCCCCCCTGCTTCTGACAGGGTACGCGGCAGCCGCGATCGCAGCCATACCCCTGGCCTTCCTGCTCGTTCGCAGGAGGCATACCCTGCCGGAGTGGCTTGCCGTCTGCGCTCTCGCCCTCACCATCCTGTGCGAGTTGATCTATTTCAAGGACAAC
>JAXDAH010000164.1:0-7954 GCA_034679905.1 Methanomicrobiales archaeon
GGGGAGGTACCTCCATGGTTGAGCCACCGCTCCTCGCTCCCCTGGCGAACGCGACCGTCTCCCACCCCACGGCGAAGGGCGAGGAGCTCGAGGCCTGCCGCGTCCCCGACGAGACCGCGTTCCTGCAGGCGGCCGGCGAGCACTTCCGGGGGGTGCTGCTCCTCCAGACCTGCAACCGCGTGGAGGTGCTGGTGCAGGGGGACGCCGCACGGCTCTCCGAGTACCTTGCCGAGCAGGAGAAGGCGGGATTCTCCTGCCTCTCCGGGCGGGCGGTGCTCCTCCACCTGCTGGAGCTCGCCGCCGGCATCGACTCCATGATCGTGGGGGAGGACCAGATCCTGGGCCAGATGAAGACCGCCCTCGCCGCCGCCCGCCAGGCGGGCACGGCATCCCCCCTCCTCGAGCTCTGCATCGACAAGGCGGTCCACGTCGGAGTCCAGGTGCGGCGGCGCACCCAGATCAACCGGGGGGCGGTCTCCATCGGGTCGGCAGCGGTGCTGCTGGCCGAGCAGCAGCTCGGGAGCCTGGAGCGCCGCCACATCCTGGTCGTTGGCAGCGGGGAGATGGGCATGCTGGTCGCCCAGGCCCTCGCGGTCCGGGGGCTGACCGCCATCTACGTGGCGAACCGCACCTACGAGCGTGCGGTCATCCTGGCCGAGAAGATCGGGGGGAGGGCGGTGAACTTGAAAGACCTCTACCACTACATCGCCCTCTCCGACGTGGTCATCTCCTGCACCTCCGCCCCGCATCCCATCATCTACCGGGACGAACTCGCCGAGGCGATGAAGGGGCGGATCTGGCCCTCCGACCGCATACCCCACCCCCTGATCCTGATCGATATCGCCCAGCCGCGGGACGTGGAGGAGGGGGCGGGCCAGATCGAGGGGGTGCGCCTCTTCACCATCGACAGCCTCCGCTCCATCAGCGACAACAACCTCCTCTCCCGCCGGCAGGAGGCGGAGAAGGCGCGGGAGTTCATCGAGGAGGAGACGCTCGAGTTCGTGCGGCTGGTGAACCGCGCCGCTTCCGACCAGGTGCTCGCCGATCTCTACCGCTGGGCGGAGACGATCCGGCTCCGCGAACGGGACCGGGCGCTCGCCCGCCTGGGAGCGAACGGCGACCGGCACACGGCCGACGTGGTGGACGATCTCTCGAGAGTCCTCGTAAAGAAGCTCCTCTCGGATGCGACGATCGCCATCCGCACCAGTTCGGAGTGCGGCGATCTGGTAGGAGCGGAGGCCCTGGTGCGGGCCATCACGCAGGGGGAGAAGGTATGTTTCCGGAGAGAAGACTGAGAAGGCTGCGCCGGAAGGGGATCTGCGAGATCCTGTCCGAGAATGCGGTGTCCAGAAAGGACCTGATCGCCCCGCTCTTCGTGGACGAGCGGGCGGAGGAGCCGGAAGAGATCGGCTCCATGCCGGGCCAGCTGCGCTATCCGGTCGACGGGATCGCGGAGCGGGCTCGGGAACTGCGGGAGAAGGGGATCCGGAGCATCCTGCTCTTCGGCATCCCGGCGGAGAAGGACGCGGAGGGTTCCTCCGCCGGGGCGGAGGACGGCGTGGTGCAACGGGCGGTGCGGAGCATCCGAAAGGGCGTGCCGGAGATGGTGATCTGCACCGACGTCTGCGCCTGTGAGTACACGGACCACGGCCACTGCGGGATCGTGGGCGACACCCCCTGCGGACCGGATCTCCTGAACGATCCCTCGCTCGAGCTGATGGAGCGGATCGCGGTGAGCCACGCCCGGGCCGGGGCCGATATCGTCGCCCCCTCCTGCATGCTGGACGGGATGGTGCTCTCGATCCGGCGGGCCCTGGATGCCGCCGCGCGGGAGGACGTTCTGATCATGTCCTACTCCACCAAGTTCGCCAGCGCCTTCTACGGCCCCTTCCGGGACGCGGCGGAGAGCGGATACGCCTTCGGGGACCGGCGGAGCTACCAGCTGAACCCGGCGAACGCGAACGAGGCCCTGCGGGAGTCCGAGGAGGATGCGATGGAGGGCGCCGACATCCTGATGGTGAAGCCGGCCGGGTTCTACCTGGACGTGCTCGCCGGGGTGAAGACGCTCGGCCTCCCGGTCGCCGCCTACCAGGTGAGCGGGGAGTACGCGATGATCCGGGCGGCGGCGGATCGGGGCTGGCTCGACGGGAAGGCCGCCGTGCTGGAGAGCCTCACCTGCCTGAAACGGGCGGGTGCCGATCTCGTCATCACCTACTTTGCCGAGGAGGTTGCGGAGTGGATCCCGTGAAGAGCGCCGACCTCTTCGAGGAGGCGAGAACGCTGATGCCGGGCGGCGTCAGCAGCCCGGTGCGGGCGATCCGTCCCCATCCCTTCTACACGGCCCGGGGGCGGGGGTCCCGGATCGTCACCGTGGAGGGGCAGGAGCTGATCGACTGCTGCCTGGGCTACGGCCCCCTCATCCTGGGGCACGCCCATCCGCTGGTAAAAGACGCGATCGCGCGGCAGCTGGAGCGGGGCTGGCTCTACGGCACCCCGACGCCGCTGGAACTCGAACTCGCGCGGCGGGTCGTCGCCGACCACCGCGCGGTGGAGATGGTGCGGTTCGTCTCCACGGGGGCGGAGGCGACCATGGCGGCGATCCGCCTCGCCCGCGGCTACACGGGGAGGCAGGACATCGTCAAGATCGAGGGGGGGTTCCATGGCGCCCACGACGCGGTGCTGGTGAAGGCGGGATCGGGAGCGACCACGCTCGGCATCCCGGACTCCGCCGGCGTCCTGCCCGACCTCGTCCGCCACACCCTCCAGGTGCCCTTCAACGATGCCGAGGCGCTCGCAGAACTGCTCCAGAGGAGCCCGGATGCCGCCGCCCTGATCCTGGAGCCGGTCATGGGGAACATCGGCCCCATCCTGCCCGAGCCGGGCTACCTGGAGGAGGTGCGGAGCATCACCCACGAGGCGAACGTGCTCCTGATCTTCGACGAGGTGATCACGGGCTACCGCCTGGGCATCGGCGGGGCAGAGGAGCGCTACCGGGTGCGGCCGGACCTCGCCACGTTCGGCAAGATCCTGGGCGGCGGGCTCCCCATCGGTGCGTTCGGCGGGCGGCGGGAGATCATGGAGCAGGTGGCGCCGGCGGGCCCCGTCTACCAGGCGGGGACCTTCAGCGGCAACCCGCTCTCCCTCGCCGCCGGCGTGGCGACCCTGCAGCACCTCCACGCCCACCCGGAGATCTACCGCCGCCTGGAGGCATCGGTGCGGGCGATCCGCGAGTCCGTCCGCGGCGATGGATCGTTCGTCTCCATCGGCTCCCTGTTCCAGTACTTCTTCCGCGGGAGCCCGCCGAAGAACTACCGCGAGGCGAAGGAGTGCGACACGGAGGCGTTCGGCCGCCTCTGGCAGGGCATGCTCTCGCGCGGCGTCTTCCTCCCCCCTTCGCAGTTCGAGACGAACTTCGTCTCCGCGGCGCACACCGAACAGGACATCGAAGCGATAGGAGCGGCGTACCGGCAATGTCTCTGAGACTGGGTACGCGGGGCAGCCGTCTCGCGCTGGTGCAGACCGAGAAGGTGGCGCGGGCGCTCGCCGAGCAGGGTATCGAGGTGGAGACGGTGATCGTCCGCACGCAGGGGGACGTGGCGACGGGCGTCCCCCTCCACGAGATCGGGGGGCAGGGCGTCTTTGTTCGGGCGCTCGACGAGGCGATCCTGGACGGCGAGATCGACGCTGCGGTCCACAGCATGAAGGACATACCCGCCAAACGCCCCGAGGGGGTGGCGACGGCCGCCATCCTGGCCCGCGACTCGCCGGCCGACTACCTCGTCTTCGAGGGCGATCTCGACGACGTGCAGGTGGTGGGGACCTCCAGCACCCGCCGGCGGGCGCAGCTCCTGCGGCACGACGCCTCGCTCACCATCCGCCCCCTGCGGGGGAACGTCGACACCCGTCTCCGCCGCCTCGCCCTCGGGGACTTCGATGCGATCGTGCTCGCCGAGGCCGGGCTCGAACGGATGCAGATCACGGCAAACGGCATGCGCCTGCCGGTCACCCTGTTTGTCCCCTCCGCCAACCAGGGGACGATCGGCGTCGTCGCCCGGGACGACCCGGCGATCCTCGCCCCGCTCCGCACGCTCGACGACACCGCGACCCGCGTGGAGATCGGGGTCGAGCGGGCGGTGATGGAGGAGCTCGGCGGGGGGTGCTACACCCCGAACGGGATCTACTGCAGCAACGGCCGGCTGATCGCCGAGGTGCTCTCTCTCGACGGGGAGCGAACGGAGCGGATCGATCAACGGATCAGCACGGTGAAGGAGGCGCGGGAGTGCGGGCGGGTGCTGCGGGAGCAGGCGGCGGACCTGATCGCTGAAGCCGCCCGGCAGCTGAGGTTGACGGAATGACGGGCAAAGTCTACCTGGTCGGGGCCGGTCCGGGGGTACCGGGGCTCCTCACCCTCCGCGCCCGGCAGGTGATCGATGCGGCGGACGTGATCCTCTACGACCAGCTGGCCGGCGCGATCCTCCGCACCCTCCCCGAGCGTGCGGAGCGGATCGACTGCGGCAAGTACGGGGGGCGGCACACCCTGGAGCAGGACGAGATCGAGGCGATCCTGGTGGACCGGGCCCGTGCGGGCAGGACCGTCGTGCGGCTGAAGGGCGGGGATCCCTTCCTCTTCGGGCGGGGCGGCGAGGAGCTGGAGGTGCTCCGCGCCCACGGGATCCCGGTGGAGGTCGTGCCCGGGGTGACGAGCGCGATCGCGGTGCCCGGCTGTGTCGGGATCCCGGTCACCCACCGCAGCTGCGCCTCCACCGTCACCTTCGTGACGGGCCATGAGGATCCCACCAAGGCGGAGTCCGGTATCGACTGGGCTTCGCTCGCGAAGACCCGGGGGACGATCGTGATCCTGATGGGCGTAAAAAACCTGGGAAGCATCGCGGAGATCCTGCAGGGCCACGGCATGGAGCGGGAGACGCCGCTCGCGATCGTCGAGCGCGGGCTCGCCGCGGGGCAGCGGGTGACGGTCGGGACTCTCGGGGATATCGCCGATCGGGCCCGGACCGCGGGCGTCCGACCGCCGGCAATCATCGTGATCGGGGACGTGGTGCGGCTCTATCGGGGCGAGAACCTCTATAGCGAAGAGCCCGGCAACTGACGGGCTCGCCCCGCTCGTTCATTCGCAGAATCTCGCACCGGATGATGGGCTGAGGGCGAGTCCTCGCAATTTTCCTTCGATCCTGGTTATTCGCATCCCGTATCTTCAAGGCGGCTGAACCAGAGGGTGCGCTGGAGATAGGATACACGGATTTCCACCGGGCTATCGTACCGGTGGGGGTGGGGGCACTTGGGGGAGGGAGCGGCGCCCCTTCCCCTTCAAACCCCCTTCCCCCTTGGTGCGATAGGGCCTGTATCATTAGGTGAGAGTCCGGCGGAGACCCTTGTTCGAATCCGACATCGATGTTCGGGAGTATCCGAGGCGACACCGAGCATCCCCTGCCAGGATTATCGCGCCGAAAGAATAGACGGGGAGAAGAAGCCCAGCTCTCATCCCTCCCAGGGGTTATCGAGGGACTCTCGAATCCGGGGATGCACAAGGGAACTGGGTATACGGATTCCCCCTGGATATCGCACTGCAGGGGTGAGGGGCGCCGCCCCCCTCCCCCTCTAGAGCCCCCTCCCCCCCTATGGCGGTAGGACCGAGCTGAACAGAAGAACGGATGGCTATCGGGCGCGACCAGACACATACCTGACCATACCGCCATCGCAAAAATCAGCATTCCGTAGAAGGATTCACCATACTGCGGAGCAGGAGGGATGCTCCTCTTTTCCGGGGTGCGATGGGGCTGGTGCGCGGACCTGAGGATCGGACCGGCGTTCTGTGCAGTTGTGGCTATTACAGGGATACTTCTCCATTCAGGACCGGTCTGGCATGAGCAGGCCCTATCGCACTGCAGGGGGCCAGGGAGGAGATGCGCCTCCTCCCCTATTGCGATAGAGCCTGTCCCGCCGCCGTCTCGCGACTCAAAGATACAAATAATACGACGATCAACCCAGGTTATTGTTAACACAAATTTATTTTCATACGGTGCAGCATGGTTCGCGGCGGACCAACACAGGACGAGATCATGGCGGTCTCTCTCCAGAAACTGGGGATCGGGCCGACCGATCGGGTGGCGGATATCGGCTGCGGGACCGGGAAGGTCTCCGTGGCGATCGCGCGGCAGGCCGGGCAGGTCTTCGCGCTCGACCGCCGGGCGGAGGCGATCGCCGCGGCGCGGGAGGCGGCAGAGCGTGCGGGCGTCTCGAACATCGCCTTCCTCCAGGGCGAGGCACGGCAACTCCTCGGCGGCATCGGGGACCTCGATGCCGCGTTCGTGGGCGGGTCCCGGGACCTTCCCGAGGTGCTCGGCATCCTCGCCCGGCAGGTGACGGGTGCGATCGTGGTGAACGCGGTCCTCGTCAGCACCCTGGCGGCGGCGATCTCGACCATGCGGACCCTCGGCATCTTCCGCGAGGCGGTGCTGGTGCAGGTGGCGCGCTCCCGCGAGGTCGGCGGCGAGATCATGTTCCGCCCCATCGATCCCGTCTACGTCGTCGTGGGGGGAGTGGCATGCTCGTAGGGCTGGGCCTGGGGCCGGGCGATCCCGAGCTCCTCACCCTCCGCGCCGTCCGCCTGCTGCGCGAGGCGGACGCGGTCTTCGTCCCGGGACGCATCGCCCGCGACCTGGTCGCCCCCTACCGCGACGCGGAGATCCTCCCCTTCCCCATGACCGGGGACGAGGCGGCGATCCGGGCGACCATCGAGGAGCATGCCGACCGCATCGCGCCCCACGCGGAGCGGGGACTGGCGGTCTTCGGCCTCCTCGGGGACCCGAACCTCTTCTCCACCTACGGGCGGCTGGTGCAGGTGATCCGGGAGAAGCACCCGCAGATCCCGTGCACCTCCGAGCCCGGGGTGAGCGCCATCACCGCCTGGACGGCAGCGGCGGGGATCTCCCTCTCGGAGGGGTTCGAGGTCTCGGACGGCGGGGAGCCCCGCTGCCGGATCCTCCTCAAAGTGCGGAACCCGCGGGAGGACGCGGAGAGACTCAAACGCCTGGGCTACAGCGAGTTCATCCTGCTGGAGCGGATGTTCATGCCGGACGCCCGCACCTATGCGGGAAGCGCCCTGCCCGAGAAGAGCGATTACATGAGCATCCTGGTGGCGCGGCGATGACGACGGTCTACTTCGTGGGCGCCGGGCCGGGGGACCCCGACCTGATCACCGTGAAGGGCCGCCGGCTGCTCGAACGGGCGGATGTTCTCATCTACACCGGATCCCTGGTGAACCCGGCCCTCGTCGACCTCTCGGGCGCGTCCCGGAAGCTGAACAGCCACGGGATGCGCCTCCCGGAGCTGCTGGAGGCGATGGCGTCGAACGCCAAGGGCGGGCGGACCGTCGTCCGCCTCCACTCGGGCGATCCCTCGCTCTACGGCGCGATCGTGGAGCAGATCGACGGGCTGGCGGAGCGGGGGGTGGACGTGGAGATCGTGCCCGGCGTCTCCTCGCTCTTTGCCGCGGCGGCATCCCTGAAGACCCAGCTGACGCTGCGGGGCGTCTCGGAGACCCTGATCGTGACCCGCCCGCGGGGCGAGACGCTGCGGGAGGACGCCCTCGCGGAGCTCTCCCGCCACGGGGCGACGATGGTCGTCTTCCTGGGCGCCGATAAACTGCAGGAGGTGGTGGAACGGGTGGAGTACCCGCCGGATACTCCCGTGGCGGTCGTCTACCACGCCTCCTGGGAGGACGAGCGGGTGGTGAAGGGCACGCTTGCCGACATCGTGGAGAAGGCCCGGGCGGCCGGCATCGAGCGGACGGCCCTGATCGTCATCGGGGGCGTCGTCGATCCCGAAGGGTATACCCGGTCGGTGCTCTACGCATGACCGACACCGCCGTCATCGCCCTGCCGCACGCGCTCTCTGGCGGGGAGCGGATCGCCCCCGCCCTGGGGGCGGCTCTGGT
>JAXDAH010000165.1:0-5368 GCA_034679905.1 Methanomicrobiales archaeon
GACATTGGAGCTCTCATCAGCCACCTATCGCATGGCAGGGGTGGGGGGACTTGGGGGAAGGGGGCGCCCCCCTCTTACCAGGGTGTGACAGGATGGGTAAGAATGCAGTTCGATGGAAAAGTTCTCCGGCGATATTTCCACTATCCCGCGGATACCACCACGATTATCTGGAGTCTCCCCTCCCCGCAGCCCGTTCCGGGCCGCCCCCTCCCCCTTCCAAGGGGGAGGGGACTGATGCGATAGGCCCGTATCGGACGTTGAATCTAGGGTAGATGCCTCTCTATCGAACGAAGGAATTGGAGGGACGAGGCCCTTCCCCGGAGAATCCCAGAATGCCGTTTACTTCGACGATGATTTCGACGGAGCGAGTATTTCCTCCCATACCGTGAATAGGGGTGATACCTGCACAGTGTCCGGCGATTGTGGAACAGGAGCGGAACAACGGCCAGGAGGACATCATGCACCCAACAAGGGAATGCCATTGTCCGCTCTCATATAAAATGGGTGCGGGTATTTGAGGATCAGCCGCATCGGAATGCGAGGCGACACCGCAACTCTGTAGTGATCGAACTCTTCGCAGAACCGCTAATACGTGCGGCTCGGATCGGTCGTGGAGTCTTCCCGGAAAGGGATAGAGAGGCTGTCCCCGCCCTGGAGCTCTATGTCGTCTCGACCGTGACGATGATGCCGTCCAGGGTGAGCACGTCCACCCGCTTCCCCTCCACCTGGTAGGTGAACTCCGGTGCGAAGGAGTCGGGGGGGATCGACACGTCTTCGCCGTCCAGGCGGATGGTCTCGGGCGGGCTGAGCAACTGTTCGGGCGGGAGAGCCCGGATCGCCTGCATGAATGCCGGGGCCTTCTTTCGGAGGGTCTTGCCCACGACCGCCATGTTGAACCGCACGTCGCCGACCACCCGCTCCAGCCGCGGTTCGCCGTTGCGGAACCGCACGTCCGCGTTCAGCGCCCGGGAGGCATCGCCGCCGTCCTCGACAAGATCGGGTGCAAACACGGTCACTCTTCCCAGCGGGGCGTTCAGCGCCATGCCCCGGTCGTGCTTGAAGCGGCGGATCTCCGAGACCACCTTTGCAAGGGTCTCCCCGTCGCGGGCGGCATCGTGATCGTCGAAGGAGAGGTTCACCCAGGACTGCGCGTGCACGCTCCCGCTGCCGCCCTCCCGCAGGTGGTGGTAGCCCTCCTCGGCGAAGTGGGGCGTGAAGGGGGCGAGCATGCGGAAGAGGGCATCCAGCGTGATATCGAGGGCGCGGCAGGCGCTATCCCGCCCCTCGCCATCCGTATAGAGTCGCCCCTTCACGAGCTCGATGTAGTTGTCGGCGAGCACGGTCCAGGCGAAATCCCGCAGTTCGCGGAGCGCCAGGTCGAACTGGTAGGTGTCCATTGCCAGCGTCACGCGGTCCACCGTGCTCGAGAGCCGGACGAGGAGCCAGCGATCCGCCAGCTCGGTCACTCTGGCGTCCCGGTTCCACGCTCGCGCCAGCTGTTGCAGCGCGAACCGGGTGATGTTCCAGAGTTTGGTCTGGAAGCGCGAGGCTGCAACCACGTCGTTCCAGTTGAACATGATGTCGGAGCCCGTCGCCGCACCGAGGGCGGACCACTGCCGGAAGGCGTCGGCGCCGTACTTCTCCAGGATCTCCTCGGGGGCGATGATATTCCCCCGGCTCTTGCTCATCTTGAACCCGTCCTCCCCGAGCACCATGCCGTTGACCAGGATGGCGTCCCACGGGCGGACGCCGGTGAGCGCAACGGAGCGGAGGATGGTATAGAACGCCCAGGTGCGGATGATGTCGTGCCCCTGCGGGCGGATCTGGGCAGGGTAGAGGGGCGGGGCGTCGGGGCCGCCGTCCCAGCCGGTTACGTTCAGGACGGAGATCGAGGAGTCCATCCAGGTGTCCAGGACGTCCTCCTCCCCGACGAACTCCTGGGAGCCGCAGTTCGGGCAGGGGTCCCGCGGCTGCTCCAGGGTGGGATCGACGGGCAGGCGGTCGTAGCTCGGGACGACCATCGCATTGCAGCGGCGGCAGAACCAGACCGGAATCGGGGTGGCGAAGATGCGCTGCCGCGAGATGCACCAGTCCCACTCCATGGACTCCACCCAGTTCTCCAGGCGGGTCAGCATGTGATCCGGCGTCCAGCAGACATCCCGCGCCGCCTGCAGGATCTCCTCGGGGCGGATAGCGATAAACCACTGGCGCTCGGACAGGATCTCGATCGGCGTCTTGCACCGCCAGCAGACCCCCACCCGCTGCTCCAGGGTCTCCTGCCGCTTCAGGATCCCCTTCTCCTTCATATCCTGCAGGATCCGCTCCCGGCACTCCTTTACGTCCATCCCGGCGTAGGGCCCCGCGAGCGGCGTCATCCGTCCGGCCCGGTCGATCGCCTTGCGGAGCGGGAGGGCGTGCTGCTTCCACCAGTGCACGTCCTGCTTGTCCCCAAAGGTGCAGATCATCACCGCGCCGGAGCCGAACGCGGGATCGACCGCCTCGTCCTGCAGCACCGGGACCTCGTGGCAGAAGAAAGGAACGCGGAGGGTCCTGCCCGCCAGCTCCCGATAGCGCTCGTCTGTGGGATGCACGGCGACGGCGGTGCAGGCGGCGAGCAGCTCCGGACGGGTGGTGGCGATCTCCACGCCGTCGAAGTCGAAGTAGGAGAGGACAGTGCTCCGCGGAGCGTAGGCGACCTCTGCAAAGGCGATCGCAGTCTCGCAACGGGTGCAGTAGTTCACCGGGTGTTCCGTCTGGTAGATGTAGTTCTTCGCCAGCATCCGCAGGAACGATGCCTGGGTCTTGCGGTAGTACTCGGGGCGCATGGTGACGTACTCATGGCTCCAGTCGATGGAGTACCCCAGCCGCCGCAGCGTCCGCCGCATCAGTTCAATGTTCTTCTCGGTCAGATCGCGGCACATCTGGCGGAACTGCTCCCGCGGCACATCGTTCTTGGTGATACCATGGATCTCCTCCACCTTCACTTCCGTGGGGAGTCCGTGGCAGTCCCATCCCTGCGGGAACATGACGTTGTATCCCTGCATTCTGCGGTAGCGGGCGACAAAGTCGATGTAGCACCAGTTCAGCGCGTTGCCGATGTGGAAATTGCCGGTCGGGTAGGGCGGTGGTGTATCGATGATGAAGCGGGGCGCATCCGAACGGAGATCGAAAAAGTTCTCCTCGTCCTTCCACGTCTCCTGCCAGTGCCTCTCGACCCCGGTAAAGTCATAGTGCTTGGGAAGTTCCTGTGGCACAACCATTTTTTAGCTCTCTGTTTTTAAATAACATATACTGATCGCATCGGATCCGGCCAAATAACGGAATTATACGGGGAAACGGGTGCATCTCGCCGTACCTCCCTGCACGACGCACAGGTGAAAAGTTCTTTTCACGGCAGTGCCAATGTTTAATGCATCATGCGGAATCCGGGGATATGGCTGGCGACTCTTCTGACCGCGATCGGCGTCATTATCGCTCCCGCCATCCAGCCTCCGTGGGTGCTGGCCCTTCTGGTGCTCTTCTTCTCCATGATCCTCTACCTGATCCCCGGAACCCGCTACGTCTCTTTTGCCCTGATCGTGATCGCCTTCCTGTACGGTGCGGGGCTCCTACCCCTGTTCGTCTTTGTCAGCACCCTCGCCATCCTGGTGGTGGGCGAGGTCGCGTTCCGGAGTCTTGAGGATAGATTCAACCCCTACGCCACTTTCATGGCCGCCGCATCGGTCAGCCTGCTCCTCGTCTGGCTCCATATCAAGGACGGCACGCCGCTGATCGCGCTGATGGGCATTCTGGTTGCCGTGATGCTGAAGTCCGCCTTAAAAGACCGCGAGGATACCCTGATGATCGAAGGGCTGGCGGTCGCGATGACCATGTACCTCTTCTACGAGATCAACTATCAGGTCACTCTCACCATTCTGCTGGCGGCCGTACTGGTCGCGTTCACCTTCGGGTTCTTCTCCTACCGCACCCGCACCGCCGACTTGAGCGGCCTCTTCTCCGGTGCGCTGGTGGGCATCATCCTGATCGTCTTCACGCAGGACATCCGATGGTTCCTGATCATGCTCACCTTCTTCATCCTGGGCTCCGCCGCCACGCGCTACAAGTTCGAGTATAAATCTTCCCTGGGCGTCGCGGAGTTCCACCGCGGCGTGCGGGGCTACCACAACGTATTTGCCAACGGCATGGTCGCCGTCGCCGCCGCCGTCCTCTACGGGATCAGCGGGCACCCCATGTTCATCGCCCTCTTCATGGGGAGCGTGGCCACGGCTGCGGCGGACACGGTGGCCGGCGAGATCGGCATGACTGCCAGCAACCCCGTCCTCATCACCACGCTCGAACGGGTACCGAAAGGAACGAACGGCGGCATCACCCTCGTTGGAACCCTGGCAGCGCTTCTCGCTTCGGTGATCGTAGTGCTCACGGGGTATCTGCTGGGCGTGATCGATCTCCCCATGATGCTGGTCTGCGGCGCCGCCGGATTTCTGGGGACGCACGTGGACAGCGTCGTCGGGGCAACCCTGGAAAACAGGGGGGTGATCGGGAACATGGGCACCAACTTCATCGCCACGCTCTGCGGCGGGCTCTTCTCGACGCTCTTCTTCGTCTTCTAGTTCAGTACTTGTACCATCTCCCCTTCTCGTCGAACTCCCCCTGCTTCGCCGGCTGCTCGCCAGCGTGGCGCCGGAAGAGGCTGGCCTTGTAGGCGGTGAACAGCGTCACCATCAGGGTGAGGTAGGCGAGGGAGAGCAGGGCGGTGAGCCAGACCCCTTCGGGCCCGATGAGAGCGAGGATCTCCTGCGTGGTGAGGGACTGGGCTTCCGTGGCATTCATCCCGATCAGCGGTTCTAACTGCGACGCCAGGAGAGCGGTCCAGAGGAAGAGGACCGGGAATCCCGCCCCAATCAGGATCACGATGCTGACGATCCAGAAGACGGCAACGGAGACCCCGTTCTGGAGCACGAACTCCACGCTGCGGCGGATGGAGTCGAACACCTTCTTCTCCTCGAATATGGCTGCCGTATCGTAGAAGAACGCGAAGAAGAAGATCGGGATGAAAACACCCATAGGGATGACCACGGCAACCTCAGGGGGAATTCCAATCATGGACAAGGGCAGGGAGACCAGGACCATGGTCGCAAGGGCGGCAAAGACCACGATCAGCAGGGGCAGGAGGATGCGGAAGTAGTTGCGGATCCCCTGCTGGAGGAATGTGGAGAGGCGGGTGTCGTTCGCGTGGATGACCCCGTAGGCTCCTCCGAGGAGGAGGGGGAGGACGAGCAGCTGCAGGACCCAGAGGCGCTCGACGATGAAGCTGTCCAGATAGAGCTGCGCGAGGAGGTCCCCCGCACTCAGCAGACCGGCGGCCAGA
>JAXDAH010000166.1:0-37829 GCA_034679905.1 Methanomicrobiales archaeon
CCGTCTCCTGGAGTCCGGCGCAGACGTCGGGGAGCGGGGCCCGGCTCTCCTTGGCGGCGCTCACGAGTCCGGAAAACGCGAGATCCATCCCCTTCACCGTGTAGGGCAGCTCGATGTAGCGCCCCTCCCGGGCGCACGCCTCGATCGCCGGCCCCCCGGGATGGCGGAGACCCTTGCTCCGGGCGAACTTGTCGAGAGCGTTCCCGAGCCCGATGTCCAGCGTCTCCCCGAAGATGCGGTAGCGGCCGTTCAGGAACCCGAGCACCTGGGTGTTGGCGCCGCTGGCGTAGAGGGTGACGGGATCGCGGCAGCCGGTCGCCCAGCAGCCGATCTCCACGTGCGCGACGCAGTGGTTCACCCCGATCAGAGGCACGTCCAGCGCCAGGGCGAGCGAGCGGGCGGCGGTGGCGGCGGTCCGCAGGCAGGGGCCCAGCCCCGGCCCCTGGGAGAACGCCACGGCGACGATGGTATCGGCGTCCTTCAGCACCCGGCAGATCAGCTCCTTCATCACTGCGGCGTGGTGCTGGGCCGCCTCGCGGGGATGGATGCCGCCCGAAGGGGGTTCGTAGGGGCGGGAGTGCATCGATACCAGGCCTTCGTCAAAAAGAGCGGCGCTGATGTTCCATGCAGTGCCTTCGATACCCAGTACCTGGCCCTGTACAGGCATCCAACCTTATTTCTTGAATTCCGTGTAACCGCACTTGCCGCAGGCGGCGCGATCCTCGTGCTCTGCCAGCAGCACCCCGACACCGCAGCGGGGGCAGTGCCGCCGGGAGAGCTGGACCTTCCCATCCTTGGTGGTATAGTACTCCGAACGCTTCGTCGCCATCATGCACCCTCTTCGGCCTTCCGGGGGGCTCCGCGTGCGATCAGGTACTTCGGCTCCGTGCGGTCCCGGCTCTCCGCGGAGTCGTAGATCCGCGCCATGCCCTCGAGCTCCATCGTACCGAAGCGGGTCTTCAGGCGGTCGATCACCACCAGGCTCTCGTTCAGGTTCAGGGTCGCCGACAGTTTGTCCCGCACCTGGGCGCGGGACGGGGTGGCACCCGAGTAGGAGAGGAGAAACTGCAGCTCTCTGCGGTTCAACAGCTCATTCCGTACGTCGCTTTGTATCTCAAAATCCATCGATATCCTCGTACTATTGTAGACGTGTTCTTATAAAGCATTCCATCTCGGGGGAAAAGCGTCACTCCTTCTCGAAGAGGGCGAGCAGCGCTTCGGCCTCTGCCTTCGCCTCCTCGGTCACCTCGCGGACCACGACGCCCTCCCCCGGCTGGCCGTAGAGGACGACCGCACCGATCGGCGCCTGCAGCACCATCGGGATCACCGCCAGGTCCTCCTCCCCGTCCACAACGACGACGGCCGGGGGGTGCAGGATCGCCTCCCAGACCTTCTGGATCAGGTCGTCGGAGATCACACCGGGGGGATTGTGCGCCCGCAGGCGGCGCGACTTCAGATCGGGGGTGCGGCTGCAGGGCGCCCGCATGGTGTGGCCGTCGATGACCGCCACGTCCGGCACGATCCCCTGCCGCGTCAGGTTGTGGGTGACCACGTCGCCCACGGCGTAGACGATCCGCCCCTCGAGCAGGGGGAGGACTGCCTGGATGCCCGGGTACAGGGCGCCGAACGGTCTCTGGAACCGGGAGCGGTGCGCATCGGGCAGCCGGTACATCAGCGGACCTTCAGGGCGTACTTACCCGGCAGCTTGATGTTCATCCGCTTGGCGATATCGGAGTGCTCGGGATCGATGATGATCAGGTATCCCGCCCAGTCCGAGCTGAGGTTGGAGGTCCCGCAGACGGCGCAGGCCTCCCCCTCGACAACACGGTGGCACTCGCGGCAGACCGTCGCCTGTCTCCTATGGACTACCATGCTCCTTCTTCTCCTTCTCGTACTCTTCGGTGAGCCAGCGCTGCGTGCCCAGCCCCGCCTGCCGCATCGTCAGCCCGATCTTGCTCTCCCGCGGCTCCCGTTCCGAGAGCGAGAGGGTCACCACCCGCACGCGGACGGGATCGCCCACCTCGATGAACCGCTTTGACTCCTGGCAGATGAGCCGACCGTTCTTCTCGTCGTAGTTGATGAACTCATCGGAGATCTGGGACATGTGCAGCATCGCGTCGATGGGGCCCAGGCTGATGAAGGCGCCGAACGTCGTCGTCTCCACCACCTCCCCCTCGATCACTTCCTGCAGGCTCAGCCGCAGCACCAGCGCCTCGAACGTCACGTCGTAGAAGACGGCGCCGTCGCCGGGGATCATCTCCCCCTCCCCGGTCTCCAGGATCCGGGTCACCGCGATGAAGATGCCGATATCCTTGTCGATGCTTCCTTCGAGCTGCTCCTCTAACAGGCTGAGCACCACGGCGTGCAGCGGCTCGCCCAGACGGTGCGGCGGCACCCGTACCTTGTCAACTAACGTCGTTCTATAATACATGTATTACCCCCGAATCAGTTCCAGTCTCTTCTGACCCCGCATCACGACCACATCCACACCCCTCTCCAGCAGGGCGTCCCGGAGCCCGCGATCGTTCGTGACGACGACGCTCCCCGACGCCTCTGCCGCCCGGATCACCTTCTCGTCGACCGTGCCGCCCATGCCCTCGCTCTCCACGAGGCGGCAGCGCTCACAGAGCTGCAGCCCCAGCCGGGCGGCGGCGGCGTCCCGCCCCCGCCCCCGGGCGATCCCCTCCAGCTCGCGGAGCACGTCGGGGATGGTCACGGGTTCGTAGCGGCCGCAGAGGCGGAGGAGCTCGTCGAAGATGTCGATCCCGAACTGGCCGGGCAGCATGAGCGCGTTCGTGTCCAGCAGGACCTTCACGCGGTCAGGACGCCCATCCCGATCAGCCGCCATCGGGCGCCCACCTGCCGGCTGATCGCGATCCGCGCACCGACCTCCGCGCAGACCGGCCGTTTCAGCGCCACCTCCACGATGTCCTTCTTGGTGTTCGTCACCACGCCCACGGTCACCGCCGTTCCCACGGAGAGCATCAGGGGCTCCTTGTGCCGCACGGGCTGGACGTCGACCTCGCTCTCGGATCCCACCACGCGCTCCATCAGGGAGACCCGGAACGTCAGGCGGTCCCAGACCGGCGGCAGTTCTCCCGCATGGCCGGCCACCTGCCCCGCCAGGGCGTCGCTCTTGGTGAGCGACGGATCGAGCTTGGTGCCGACACCGATCAGCCCGCCGGGCGTCGCCTCGGGCAGCTTCTTCGACCCCTTGGAGATGGAGGTGATCTTGGTGACGATCGGTTCCCAGCGCACGCGGTTCTCCGCCTGCACCTGGAGCCCGGGGCGGATCTCGAGATCCTCGCCCTCTTTCAGGACGCCGCGCACGAGAGAGCCGCCGACGACGCCGCCACGGATGTCCTTCCAGCCGGCCCCGGGGCGGTTGATGTCGAAGGATCGGGCGATCAGCATTACCGCCGCAGCGGTCGGGTCGCGCTCCGGCATGGGGATGGTCTGGTCCAGGGCCTGGATGAGTGCCCCCAGGTTGATCTGCTGCTGCGCCGAGACGGGGATGATCGGGGCGTTCTCCGCGATCGTCCCCTTGATGAAGGCCCGGATCTGCTGGTAGTGCTTCAGGGCGTCCGCCGGGGAGACGACGTCGATCTTGTTCTGGACAATCACGATGTTCTTGATCCCCACCAGGGAGAGCGCCATCAGGTGCTCCTTCGTCTGCGGCTGCGGGCAGGGTTCGTTGGCCGCGATGACGAGCATCGCCCCGTCCATGATCGCGGAGCCCGAGAGCATCGTCGCCATCAGCGTCTCGTGCCCCGGCGAGTCCACGAACGAGACGGAGCGGAACGGAGCCGCCTTCGAGCCGTCTATCGGGCATACGGCGGTATGCGAGTAGGATTCGGATCCCTCGTGGTTGGCGCAGCGGTAGAACGTCGCATCCGCATAGCCGAGCCGGATGGAGATCCCCCGTTTGATCTCCTCGCTATGGCGGTCCGTCCAGGTGCCGGTCAGGGCCTTGACAAGCGTCGTCTTGCCGTGATCCACGTGCCCCACCACGCCGATGTTCACGTCGGGTATGGTTACATCATGCAAATATGTTCGAACCTCCTTATTCAGGTGGGATTGCTGCTGGCAACCCGATAATCTTGAACGATTCCTTCAAGAGTCCTGTATCTATTGGTTCCTGCAGGGTATTAAATAATGGTATATAAGTCCCATATATAGACTATGCCCGACAGGGATGCCCCGGCCACCGGCTACTCGTCCCTCTCTCCCCGGCCGGCCGGCTGGAAGCCCGGAAGATCGGGCGCGGTGCCGCCCGCAGACCAGTGGACCCCCCTGAGTGACCGGATATGGTCCCGCCCCCGTGTCTCGGCTCTCCGCTTCTCCTCCGACTCGGGGATCGCCTGCAGGATCTCGTCGAGGTGCCGCTCGATGTGTCCGCTGTACCACAGGAAGACCTTCTCCAGCTCCGACACCGCCTTGCGGCACTCCCCGGGATCCGACGAGCGTCCCCTCTTCAACACCTTCCGCACTCTGCTCTCGGCCTCATCGCGGAGACCTCCCATGACCGTGGCATGGTAGACGACCGAAGCCGCCACTCTCCGCCACTCCCGACCCGCATCGGGGCCTTCTTCTGCTGCAGGCATGCGCCGCCTCCGATGGATCCCGGGCCCGCCTGGAGCGCATCCGGCTGCCCCTCGAGAGAATGGCGTCTTTCCACGCCATTCAACCGGCGGGTCAGGCGTTCTACCGCTCCGGTTGCCGCCGGGATCCCTCAACTATATTGTATAGGAAGACTAAAATTATGGCTGGAGCAAACGATCAACCAATTGAGGCGCCATGACACCGGATAACGAACTCTCCCGTATAGGGATCTCCCTTCCCAAACATCTCCTGGACAAGTTCGACGAGATCATCGACTACCGCGGCTACTCGTCCCGCTCCGAGGGCATCCGGGATGCGATCCGCAGCTACATCACCCACTACCAGTGGATGTCCGACGTGAAGGGTGAACGGCAGGGTGTCATCACCATGATCTACGACCACGACCAGAGGGGGCTGCTCCAGACGCTCCTCGACATCCAGCACGAGTACATGGACGTCATCAAGGCATCCATGCACTCCCACGTGACCCACGACCGCTGCCTCGAGGTGATCCTGCTGCGGGGCGAAGGCTCGGACTTGAAGAACATCGCGGAGCGGCTGATGTCTCAAAAAGGCGTGGAGTCGGTGAAGCTGATCACGATCCCCCTGCGGGACTAGCCTCCGCCCTCGCAGCTCTGGTCCGTGTGCTGCCAGGCGTCCTGCATCCTGGCAAAGTCCCTCTCCTCTTCCAGCCTCTTTTTGATGTCCTCTGTTAGGGTCTCCCGCTTCTGCTCCTCCGAAACAGCGCTCACCAGGTAGTCCACCCGGTAGAGCAGATGCGTGCAGTCCAGCTGCGCGTAGGTATCCGAACCGACCTGCTCGATCTTCTCCACCCGTCCGCTGGTCCCCGTGCGGGGGTAGCGCACCTGCATGCCCACTACGACCTCGTCGGCGTCCATGACACGTACGAATGGTCCGGCCAAAGTATAAAAATATCCGTGCTCCATGCTAAGGTATGGGTTATACCATTCAGCGTGTGGAGAAGCGTTTTTTTAAGGGCACTCACCGCGCACGAGCCCCGGAGGAGGTACACGGCGAGATCGCCCCCCTGATGCCCGACATCGGGGTTGCAGAGGTCGTGGACATCACCGAATCCGACCGGCTCAACATCCCCGTCTTTGCGGCCATCCGCCCCCGGATAGCGGTCGGGGCGACCCGCTTCTTCTCCGGAAAAGGCCTCGAGCCCCGGCAGGCGGAAGTGGCGGCGGAGATGGAGGCGATCGAGCGCTACTCGGCGGAGTACCGCGGGGACCGCATGGAGTTCGCCAGTTACGAGGAGATCGGGCTGACCCGGGCCCTGGATCCCCGCGACCTGATGCTCTCCCGCCCCCTGGGCGTGGGGGAGAAGATCCACTGGAGCCCGGGCTGGGACATCCTGAACGATGAGGAGGTGATGGTACCGAGCAACGCCGTCTTCCACCCCTACAACTCGCTGGGGGAGACCGAACGGCTCTTCCGCAGCGATACCACCGGGCTTGCCGCCGGGGGCGCCAGGGAAGAGGCGATCCTGCACGCCCTGATGGAGGTGGTGGAATGGGATGCCCTGAGCGTCGCCGAACGGCAGAAATCCCTGGGGCGGCGGCTGCGCATCGACGGCGAGGGGGACGTACGGGACCTTCTCGACCGCTTCCAGGCGGCGGGCATCGACATCCACCTCTGGCTCGTCGAAGGCCGGACCTCCCTTCCCACTGTCGCTGCCGCGGCGGACGATACGCAGACCCGGGATCCCGCCATGCTGGTGATGGGCGTCGGCACCCACACCAGCCCCGAGATCGCCGCCGTGAACGCCCTGCTGGAGGTGGCGGAGACCCGCTCGCTCATGCAGCACGAGATGGTGAAGGAGGACTACCGCATCGAGATGGCCCGCCGGGCGGGCTACGAGCGGCTGAAGCGCATCAACAAGATCTGGTTCGCCCCGGCGGAGGAGGTGCGGATCGAGGAGGTGGAGGATCTCAGCGCTCCCTACTTCGATACGGACATCGAGACGGCGCTTCAGCGGATCGGCGAACATGCGGACCGGGTCTGCCTGGTGGACCTCACCCGCACGCCGGTGCCGGTCGTGCGGATCGTCGTCCCGGGATTCGAGATCTCCCACGCGGATTCGGATCGGGGCGGGAGAATGGTTTGATGCACGAGGAGCCTGGTGAGAACTTCATAGAGGAATTCTCCTCGGGCGGGTGCCCGACCTCGCGAGAGGGAGTGCAAGACCCACCGCCCTCTCTCCGACATTCCCGGCCCAGGAGCGGGGGAGGGCAGTGTGATGCGGATTGTGGATGAACGCAGTTCTGGCTTGATCCACAAGGACCTCTCTATCGTAGTTCCAGAGCATGCTATGGGGAGGGGGCTCTTGCCCCCTCCCCTGAGCCCCACCTCCACGAATGCGATAGCCCGGAGGATGAAGATGGGAACTCACTCCAATTGGCTCTACCATCCTCGGGAGTTATCGTACCGGCGGGGAGGGATACGGAGGGGAGGGGGTGCGCCCGCTCCCCCATTGTTGCGATAGGGTCTGTTCCGGGAAGCGGGACGGATCTCTTCTACACTCCAACCCCGTTTGAACCGTCATCTCTCCAGGATCGATGGAGAATTCAGCATAGGCGATTATTCGCAGGGACGAGAGGATAGGGAGAGGAGGAATCCCTCAAGCGTGTAGGTCTTCCGTGCTCTCCTGCTGGATCGAGGTCCCCACTCGTCCTTGCCGACAGCGTGGTCCACGGAAAGGCAAGGTGGTGAAAGTGATCCTTGACAGTGTCCTAGAACCACACCTTCTTCAGCGTCCCGATCAGGTCCCGCGTGCTCCTGCGGGGCTCGCCAATGTTTCCCCTCGCGATCCGCTTTCCCTGGAGCGCCTGGAAGATGTGGGAGATCGCCTCCCCGTGGGAGGGGCCGTAGCCCCCCTCCAGCACCAGGGCGAGGGGGAGATCGCTCGCCCCCATCAGGACGCGGGTGAGCACCCCGAAGTCTGCGGGGTGCAGGCACATGCTGCCGTGCCGATCGTCGGCGAGCGGATCCTGGCCGGCCGAGACGATCAGCAGATCGGGGCGGAACCGCTCCAGCGCCGGCACGAAGAGCTCCGTGAAGACCGCGTGGTAGTCCGAGAGCGTCGCCCGCTTCTTGAGGGGGACGTTCAGGGAGTAGCCCCGACCGCTGCCGCTCCCGATCTCGTCCACCCACCCCGTCCGCGGGAAGGCGCCCTCCTGGTGGACGGAGCAGTAGAGCACACGATCGGACCCGTAAAAGATGTTCTGCGTGCCGTTGCCGTGGTGCAGGTCCCAGTCGACGATCGCCACCCGATCGACGGACAGGAGCGCGTTTGCCGCGGCGATCGCGGCGTTGTTCAGGAGACAGAAGCCCATCGCCTGATCGGCTTCGGCGTGGTGCCCGGGCGGGCGGACCAGCGCAAAACAGTGCTCGCCGTCCATCGACCGTTCCACTGCCGCGATCGCCGAGCCGGCGGCGTAGGAGGCCACATCGAACGAGTGGGCGGTGACGTAGGTGTTCGAATCGATAAAATGGACGCCGCAGGAGATCTCCTGCAGCCAGCGGAGATAGTTGGGGTGGTGGACCCGCTCCAGGTCCCGCCGCGACGCCTTTCTCGGGTCCCGCCAGGTGATACCGGCGGGAGCGCCGGACAGCACCTGGCGGATCCGTGCGCCGGACTCGGTATGCGTCTCGATATCGTGTTCTGCAAATATATCTCCGCAGATTGCCGAGCACCGGGTCATAGGTCAGTTGATATGGGCTCCCTGCATCACCGCCTCTTCCGGTACGTCGAACTGCACGCCCGTCCCTGCCAGGCGGTACTTGCTCACCGCTTTCACATCGTAGGAGCTGCCGCTGGTGGAGTAGGGGACGATGAACTCGCCGTTCTGGCTCTGCTGCCGGTAGGTGAAGTTCCGTCCGGTGTTGGAGACGAGATCGATCTCGATGATCCCCTCTCCCTTGATGTGCGCTCCAGGAACGTACTCGAAGACCTTGACGTACTTGATATCCGGCGAGGTCCCGCGGAAGATGTTCGTCGGGGACTCGTGCACCAGCCGGAAGTGGCGGAGCGCCGGCACCTGGCCCAGCGGGTCGTAGATGGTGTACGGGTAGGTGTTCAGCACCGCAGCGCGGTAGCCGGCCGGAGCCTTCTGGTTATAGGCATCGGCTGCCGCCTGCGCCTCCGCCTGGGACATCTCCCGTGCGTTCGTCAGGATCGGCAGTGCGATGTCCTCCCGGGTCTGGTACTCGATATAGTACGCCCGGGAGCCGTTCGCCATCGAGCCGTCGAAGTTGTGGAGTCGGGAGATCATCGTGCTGTAGTAGGCCGGGGTGTAGAAGTTCACCACCTGGTAGGTCGAGGGATTCTCCGGGTTCGTGGCGAGGAAGCTCGTGCGGTAGGGGGAGTCCCCGAGCGTGCTGTTGTACCACGTCGCCATCGCCCAGAACTTCTGGATGTCCATCTCGATATCCGTTACCACGTAGCGGGTCCCGAGCGTGTCCAGGATTCCGGTCGCCGTATCCTCGGACTGCGTGATGAAGAACGTCGACGCTCCGGTGGGTCCCGCCACGCCGGCCTGGAAGGGATTTGCATTCGGAATGCGCTTGGCGAAGTAGGTGATGATATGCCCGTAGTCCCACCATGACATGACGCCATAGGACCCGTCGGGATACTGGTAGCTATCTCTCTCGTAGACTCCGTAGTAATCCACGCCGGTATCCGGGGTGCTGCTGTTCATCCACTCCAGCGTCTCCCGCCACTCGGGATTCAGCCGGATCCCGCTCTGGGAGGCCATGCTGTAGTTCGTAGCAAAGGAGGCGGAGACGAACAGGACCGCGAGAGCCGCAATACCGAAGAACATCCCGACCTTCGCCACGCCGGGGCTGGTATGGCTGCTCTTCGCCTCCTTTGACTCCTTCTTCCGCCGCTTGGCCGCATGCGCACCGGAAGTCTCCGTCTCCTTCGCCTCCTGCGGAGAGGATGCCACGCCCCTGCGGATGAAGGAGAGCGTATCCTTCCACCCCACATCCAGGATCCAGCCGATCGCCACTGCGGAGAGCAGCACCACGTTCACCGCCATGTAGTACTCGTAGCGGACGTGCTGGATGGTGGAGACGAGGATCACCAGGGACCAGACCAGGGCGAACATCGCGTCGGAGCGCTCTTCTTTCACGTTCCAGTAGATCAGGGCGCCGATACCGATGACCATCAGGATGAGCCCGTAGTTGAAGGCGGACCAGGCGCCCTCGAGCGACCAGGGCATCGCCTCCTGCACCGTGAGCGCTGTCGCCGGCTGCCCGAAGAACTGGAAGAGACCGCCGAGCAGGGTGGCGGAGACCGCCGGTGCCAGAACGGCGATACCCACGGCACCAATGACGCAGATACCGGCGACCGCGGCGGGGTAGTAGATCTTCGGCCTCCCCTGTAGCAGCCGGGTCAGGGCATACAGCACGACGGTCGCCCCCATCAGGACCGCATAGGCGACGATATGACCGAAGGTGTAGGAGATGAGGGAGAGTCCGGATGCCTGGAGCCCGTACGCGACAAGCCCGATCGAAGCGACTGCAAATACGATCAGGTTCACCAGGAGAAGGTAGTCGCCGGACCTCCCCTTCCAAAAGTCCACGACGAACTGCACGACCGTGAATACCGCGACAATCAGGGCGAAGAGGATCATCGTCGGCATCGTGAAGAGCCCGAGGAGATAGAGGATGCCGCTGGCGATGGAGAGCGCCGCCGGCATCTTCAGGGTATCGATATTCTTGAAGTCCACCGGGTGCCGCCGGGTATAGTTCAGGGTATAGATGTATCCCAGGGCAAAGAGGGCGGAGAAGAGCGCTTCGGCGATGTGATGGTCGAGGTACCCGAAGAGGGAGCGGTAGAAGTACTGGCCGGAGACCACCGCGATCAGCAGGGACGCGATGAGACCGGTCTTCCAGTCGGCAACGGTCCTGCCGATGTAGTACATCACCGGCACCATCGCCGCCGCCAGGAGCGGGGGCGTGATGAGCCCGGCGTAGGCGATCTCGGGACGGGTGCTGGCGCCCAGCAGAATCGCCACAAAGGAGGCGATGTAGGTCATCACGGGCCCCCAGTTCACCGGCGATCCGTACGGGTACCGGGACATCGGATCGAACCAGGCGTACGTGGGGAAATTTCGGAGCATATGCTCCATCTGGCGGAGGTTGTAGAAGGGATCGTCCATCGCGATAAAGTTCAGGATATCCTGATTCCCCACGGCAAACGACGGCAGCACCCGGATCCAGAAGGTGAAAAGGGCGATCAGGACAAGACTGATGGCGATGATGTAGCTCCTGTAGTTGCTCAGCTCAACGCGCGTCATTAGAGTCTCCTTTTAATGTCTCGGTTGGAGATATTAATAAATTTGGTTGGGATTGCGTCGGCGAATTCTGCCATTTTGCAGGGCGGCATCCCGTTCTTCTGGAATCCACAGGCAGCACGGATTGTGCGGATACACACGGAAGACGCCTTCTGCAGCACTCCCCCCTATCAGGGCACATGCCGCCCTTTTGATGCATTGCAGGCCCGCAGGATCCCGGGCATCGCCGGGCCGCCCCCGTTTCGCACCGCCTCCGGAGAGGGCGAGGCGATGCCGTCAGTGCAGGCTCTTTCTCGAGGTGCTCTCCCAGACCCGCACGTCGGTCCCGAGCTTCAAAAGACCCATCAGCAGGCAGACCTGGTTGAAGAGAAAGGCGTTCAGGAAGTTTCTCCGAAAAAACGTCATGATCGCAGCGAGACCCGCGATCAGTATGGCGGCAAAGAGCGGGGCGCTCAGGAACAGCCCCAGGAGCGCCAGGATGCTGCCCGCAAAGAAGATCGCCGGCGTGAGCAGGAACGTCCAGATGCGGAGGGGGTACAAGAACCGCGAGAACGGTCGCTCCGAGCGGAGCAGGTCGAGGTTGTTCAGGGTCGCCTCGATCAGCCCCGTCGCCCTGCGAACCTTCTGGCGGTACTGCTTCTGGATGCCCTCCGGGATCTCCTCGAAGACCACCGCACGGATCTCGTACACCGCCCGGCAGCCCCGGCGTATCGCCTCGAACGCCGTGTTGGCGTCGTCCGCACCCCTCCGATCCTCGATCCTCGCGATCGCGGACCGTCGGAAGGCTACGAGAGCGCCGTTGAACGTGTAGCAGGAGTCTATCGCGCTCTCCCAGTCGCACATCCGGCCGTAGTAACTCCGGTAGACGCTCTCCATCGCCCGCGTGGAGGTCCGATCCGGCAGGGGCTGCAGGTCCCCGCAGACCGCGACGATGCGATCGTCGCTCGCGAAGCGCGAGATCAGGAGCGAGAGGGCGTCCCGCTCGAAGAAGACGTCGGCATCCGTGGTGACGACGATATCGTGGGAGGCGAGCGAGATTGCCCGGTTGTAGGAGCGGCTGGGCCCCAGCCGTTCGGCATTCGAAACGATCCTGTGGCGGATGCCGAGCCGTTCCAGGGACGCTTCTGCGATATCTCGCGTTGCATCGGTGGAGCAGTCGTCCACCAGGATCACCTCGTAGAGCTCCCGCGGGTAGGAGGACTGGTAGAGGTTGAGAAGACGCCGATCCAGAACCGCCGCCTCGTTGTAGGCGGCGATGACGATGCTGATGGGGGGGAGAGCGGAGGGGATCGGGACCGCAGGGGACTTCCTGCCCGCCGTTATACCCAGCAGATACACCGCATAGGGGAGAATGGCGAGAATCAGGAGCGATGCTCCCAGCTCCAGCAGCATGGGTAGATGTCTATCGGGATGCTATATTTAGCCGTTGGTCTGCCGCATTCCGAGCCGGGATTACGGCGGGATGGGATGGTTGTTCCTGTCGCCCCGCCCGATGCCCTTGTAGATGAACCCCGCGTCGATGAAGGTATCCGGATCCACTACGTTGCGCCCGTCCACGATGACGGGACGATCCACACCCATGCTCTCCTTCACGATATCCGAAGACAGGCGCAGGTACGCACCGTGATCCGCAAATATGGCGACGGCATCCGCGCCCTCCAGCGCCTCCCCGATGTCGCGGAGGATCGTGACACCGGGGTAGTGCTCCACGTAGGGGTCGTGCACGCGGACCTCGGCCCCGGCATCGAGCAGCAGGTCGCGGTAGACCTCGGAGGGGGTGTTCCGCGCATCGTCCGAGTTGCGGATGAAGGCCCAGCCCAGGAGGGCGACCGTGGAGCCGGCAGGCCGTCTCCCGATCCGTGCGAGGGCGTCCACCGTGAGGGTGAACATGTGGCGGGGCATGAAGTCGTTGATGGCCCGCGCCAGGGTGAAGAGGGACTCCCGGCCCTCGGGGTAGTCCAGCGGACCGCCGCTGGTGCGGGCGCCCCGCTCCAGGTGGTAGGTGTCCTTGGTCAGGCAGTGCCCTCCCACGCCCGCACCCGGGTAGAGGACAGCGCGGGTGATCCCCTCGCCCTTCAGGCTGTCGATCCCCGCCCGCACGTCGTAGACGTTGATGCCCATCGCCTCGCAGTAGAGGGCCAGTTCGTTGATAGCGGCGATTTGGAGGTCGCGGAACGTGTTCTCGGCGGTCTTGGTCACCTCGGCGGCCGTCGCCGTCATGGGGATGACCGTTCCCGCGGTGAGGATGGGGGCGTAGAGCTCGACCGCCCTCCGGGTGCTGACCGGGTCGATCCCCCCCACGATCCGGTCGTGCTCGCGGAGGTTGCGCAGCAGCCGCCCGACCATCACCCGCTCGGGCGCATGGGCGAGGGCGAACTCCTCCCCGGCGCGGAGGCCGGACTCCGACTCCAGGATCTCCCGCGCCGGCCCCGCCGTGGTGCCGGGGGTGATCGTCGACTCCAGCACCACCAGGGTGCCGGGCGTGATGTGCCGCCCGACCATCTTCAGCCCCTCGAAGAGCGCGCTGAAGTCCGGTTCCAGGTCTTTCGAATTCAAAAACGGCGTCTGGATGGCGAGGGTCACCGCGTCGAGATCGCCGACCTTCGAGAAGTCCGAGGTGCAGCGGAACCGGCCGGCGCGGACCACCTTGGCGATGAGATCGTCCAGGCCGGGCTCCTCCCCCTTGAGCGGGCTCTCCCCGCGGTTCAGCATCTCCACCTTGTAGCCGGACGAGGGCGATGCCCGCTGGAACCCGTACACGAAATCGAAGGATTGTGAATCTGCAAAGAGCGCAGCGGCCGGAATCCCCACGTAGCCCATGCCGACGACACCGATCCGCCGTATGGTGCCGCGATCCCGGAGCAGTGCAGCCAGTCTCTCGCTCATTCTGCCATGACCTAGACCTTCGGATTATTTCAAGTTAACCGAGCGCCGATGCCGCTGCGGCCGCATCGCGGATTCCGAAGTTGGCCGCCCGGATCTCCTCGCAGACCCGCAGGTTGTGGAGCGCCTGCTGCGGCGTCACGGGAAACTCGGTCCCCCTGCGGATGCACTGGATGAACGTCTCCAGCTCCAGCCGCAGAGGCTCCACCTTGTTCACCAGCACCTTCTCGATGATGTTCTCCTGGATGTAGCGCCCGTCCCGCAGGCTGTACTTCTCGGGCTTGCGGTAGACGTAGATCTCCTGGGTCATGAAGTCGCCTTCCACCGAGCACTCCTCGTCCTCCACGTAGATCATGCGGATCTTCTTGGAGGCCTTCCGGCTCGCGGACAGGTACACGGGGGTCGGGCCGAACTTCAGCAGCGCCGAACAGAAGTCGTTGTTGCCGACGCTCGAGAGCTGGTAGGGCCCGTCGAAGAGGCGGTGGAACACGATGTCGATGTCGTGGATCATCAGGTCCTCCACGACCGAGGTCCCCGTCACGCGGGCGGATGCGGGGTTGTGCCGCTTCAGCTCGACGTAGAGGGGGTTGCGGTTGATGCGCCGGATCTCCTCGACGATCGGGTTGAATCGCTCGATGTGGCCGATGCCCACGACCAGGTGCTCTGGTATCGCCGCGGCGAGATCGGCGCCCTCCACCGTGCTGGCGCAGAGCGGCTTCTCGATGAGCGTGTGCACGCCCCGTTTGAAGGCCTCCAGCGCCACGGCGTGGTGGTGGGGCGTGGGGACGCAGATGCTCACGGCATCCACATGTTCGAGCAGCCCCTCCGCCGAACTGCAGGGGACCGCCCCGCAGGCGGCTGCGGCGGACTCTGCGGCCCGGGAGTTCAGGTCGTGGACGTAGAGCCGGTCCACGTCCTTGAGCTCGGAGAAGACACGCACATGGTTGCGCCCCATGGTCCCCACACCGATGACGCCGACCTCCATGGCTACCCGACCTCGTTCAGGACCGAGCAGACGTACGCCAGCTGCTCGTCCGTCACCCCGGGGTGGACGGGGAGAGAGAGCACCTGCGCCGCCAGCCTCTCCGCGACCGGACACTGCCCGTTGGAGGACGAAGAGCGGTAGAGCGGCTGCATGTGGAGGGGGATCGGGTAGTGGACCGCGTTCCCCACGCCCCGCCCGTTCAGGTGCTGCGACAGGGCGTCGCGCGACAGGGGGCAGGTCTCCTCCACCCGCACCACGTACTGGTGGTAGACGTGCCGCACGCCGGGCATGCAGGGCGGCAGGGCGAGGCCCCGTGCGCGGATATAGCAGTCGTAATAACCGGCGTTGTACCGGCGGCGCTCGTTGAACCCCTCCAGCCTGTCCAGCTGTACGAGCCCGATCGCCGCCTCCAGATCCGTCATGCGGAGGTTGTAACCGAGGGTGGTGTGCAGGTACTTCTGGCTCTGTCCGTGGTTGATGAAGAGGCGGACCCGTTCCAGGAACGCCGGATCGTCCGCGGTGATCATCCCCCCCTCGCCGGTTATCATGTTTTTGGTGGCGTAGAAGGAGAAACAGCCGGCGATACCGAAACTGCCCACTTTTCTGCCGTTATACGTGGCCCCGTGCGCCTGCGCCGCATCCTCGATGAGGAGGAGACCGTGATCCTCGCAGATCTCCGGCACCGCCGCCAGGTCGAAGGGCTGGCCGAAGAGGTGGACCCCGACGGCCGCCTTCGTCCGGGGCGTGACGTGCTCTGCCATGCTCGTCGGATCGATGTTGAACGTGGAGGGGTCCACGTCCACGAAGACCGGCGTCGCGCCGCACATGGAGACGCTGCTCGCGGTGGCGAAGAAGGTGAACGACGGCACGAGCACCTCGTCGCCGGGCCCGATGCCCGCGGCGTGGAGCGCCGCGTGGAGGGCGGCGGTGCCGGAGTTCGTGGCCACCGCCTCGCGGGTGCCGCAGTAGTCGGCGAACCGCCGCTCGAACTCGGCGACCAGCTTCCCCTGCACCAGCATCCCCGACTGGAGCACCTGCAGCACCCCTTCAGCCTCCTCCCGCCCGAGGGTGGGGCGGGCGATGGGGATCTGCATCACTGCACTCCTCCGGGAAGTTCGCGGATCCGGGCGGGAGCGCCTACCGCGAGCTTGCGGGGCGGGACGTTCCGGGTCACGACGGCGCCGGCGGCGACCAGTGCGCCTTCGCCGACGGTCAGCCCCGGCAGGATGGTGGCGTTCGCGCCGATGGTCGCGCCGTCCTCCAGCGTCGGGCCACGCAGCTCCGGCCGCCCGTGCGGGGGGTAGCGGTCGTTGGTCAGCACCACGTTCGGCCCGATGAAGACCCGGTCCCCGATCGTGGTGTGGGTCGGGATGAACACCATGCTCTGGACCCGCACGTCGGAGCCGATGGTGCAGTTGCCCTCCACGATGGTGGCGGTCCCGAGGGCGACGCGGTCGCCGATGCGTGTCATCTCCCGCACCAGCACGTTGTGGCCAGTGGAGAAGTCGTCGCCGATCGACACATCGCAGTAGAGGATCGTCCCGGAACGCAGCACCGCGTTTTTACCGATGGTGGTGCCCGGATACGCGTCGCTGCCCATCCGCGAGCGGGAGGGGAAACCCAGCGTTACCGGTTCAAAGATGGTCGCCCCGTCTCCGAGGCGGTTTGTGCCGTATTCCATCATTCGACAGTCACACTCTTGGCAAGATTTCTCGGTTTATCAATGTCTCGGTCGAGCGCTCGGGCGGTGTGGTAGGAGAGCAGCTGGAAGACGACGCTCGAGGTGAGCAGCCCGACCAGGTAAGAGGTCCTGGGCAGGGGAATGAAGACGTCCACCACCTCGGCGAGCGCGGTGTCCCCCTCCTCGCCGAGAGCGATCACCGGAGCGCCCCGGGCTTTCATCTCTTTAATGTTGGAGATCATCACCCCGTAGGTATTTCCGGGAAGGCAGACGGCGACGACCGTGGTCTTCGGCGTCAGCAGGGCGAACGGCCCGTGCTTCAGCTCTCCGGCGGCGTAACCCTCGGCGGGGATGTAGGAGATCTCCTTCATCTTCAGCGCACCCTCCAGAGAGACGGGGTAGAAGGGGCCCCGTCCCACGAAGAAGATATGCTCGGCACGCTCGCAGAGCTCGACGCCCGCCGTCACGTCGAGGGAGAGCACCTCGTTGATCGCCAGGTGCGCCTGCGAGAGCACGTCGGTGAGCTCGCCGTCGCAGAGCGCGTTCGCTATCTGCATGAAGACCGCGATCTGGGCGATGAACGACTTCGTCGCCGCCACCCCAATCTCCGGGCCGGCCCGCATGAACAGGGTGCGGTCGACGATCCTGGTCACGGTGCTGCCCTGCACGTTGGTGATGGCGAGCGTCGGGCAGTTGTAGGTCTTGGCCTTCCGCAGGGCTGCCAGCGTATCCGCGGTCTCGCCGGACTGCGTCACCCCGATCACCAGCTCCCGCAGCGGCGGCGTGAAGTACTTGAACTCGGAGGCGAACTCCACGCGTGCGGGGATGCCGCAGAGCCCTTCCAGCAGGTACTTGAAGATCAACCCCGCGTGGAGCGACGTCCCGCAGGCGACCACAGTCACGGAGGGGCTGCTCCTGAACATCCCGCGGATCGCCGGATCCGCCGCGGAGCGGAGCGTTTCGTAGAAGACCTGCGGCTGCTCGTAGATCTCTTTGAGCATGTAGTGTTCGAAGGCGCCCTTCTTGACATCCTCCATGCCCCAGCTCACCGTCTCCAGAGGGCGCTCGACGACGCTCCCCTGGTTGCGGATCTCGATTCTGTCCGGTTCGATCGTGGCGATATCGCCGTCCTCGAGGAAGATCACCCGCTCGGTGTACTCCAGGAGCGGGGTCATGTCCGAGGCGGCGAGGAGCTCCCCGTCCCCGATCCCGAGCACGAGAGGGCTCTTCTCCCGGGCGGCGATGATGCGGCGGTCGTCCTGGGCGATGGCGAGCAATGCGTACGAGCCGTGCAGCCTGCCGATCGCCGCCTGGACGGCAGCCAGCAGGTCGCCCTCGAAGTTCTCCTCGAGGAGGTGGGCGATCACCTCGGTGTCGGTATCGGAGCGGAAGGTGTGGCCGCGGGCGGTGAGCTCCCGGCGCAGTTCGATGAAGTTCTCGATGATGCCGTTGTGGACCACGGCGATGGAGCCGCTGCAGTCCACGTGGGGATGGGCGTTCTTGTCGTTCGGCTCGCCGTGAGTGGCCCAGCGGGTGTGGCCGATACCCACCCGGCCATGCAGGCTGCTGCCGAAGAGCGCCGCGTCAGAGATCTTGCCCGCCTTCTTCACCACCTCGAGGCTCGACCCGACCGTGGCGATGCCGAAGGAGTCGTAGCCCCGGTACTCCAGCTTCTTGAGGCCCTGGATCAGCACCGGCGCCGCGTCCCGCCGCCCGATGTAGCCGATGATCCCGCACACCTAGACCACCACGACTCCCTCGGGAACCTGCCCCGTGATGATGCGGCCCTCCCGGATCGTGACGTTGTTGCCCACGATGCAGTTCCGGAAGACCGTGAAGGGAGCGGCACGCACCCGGTCGCCCAGGATGGCGCCGAACCGGGCCTTGTGCAGTCCGCTGTCGATCTCGAAGATCGTCTCGTCCTGGCAGCTGGTAGTGTGATCCGATAGCACGCAGCCGCTGCCTACGACCATGTCGCTGATGCGGGAGTGGGAGCCGATCCGGGTATCGTCCATAAAGAGCGAGTTGCCGATCAGGCTGAACGGTTCGATCTCCACACGCGATCCGATACTGGACTGGGGCATGATGCAGCAGTTCGGGCCGATCCGGCAGTCGTCGCCGATGACGGCCGGACCGAAGATGGCGGTGTTGGGGCCGATTGTCGTGCCGTTCCCGATGCTGACCGGGCCCTGCAGGGTGACGCTGCCGTGGAGGGTGCCGCCCCGGCGGGGGACCGTGCCTTTAATCAGCTGGGCGTTCAGCTTCAGGATATCCCAGGGGTAGATTGCATCCTGCCAGTTCTCGGCGTACACCGCCTTCATCCGGAACCCCTCTTTGAGCATGCAGCCGATGACATCCGGAATCTCCGTTCTATTCAGGTGCTGGATAAAATCTTTCTGGAGAGAGAATATGCCGGTGCTGACCGTATGCGTGGGTGCGAGTTCCGGCTTCTCCACAAGTTCGACGATCCGCTCTCCGCTGATGACGACGACCCCGAAGTTCGAGGGGCTCGGATGCTCCTTCACCAGCATCGCGTTCTTCTCCCCTTTGATGCGGGCGATGGACCTGGGATCGATGTAGTTGTCGCCAGGGAGCAGCAGGAAATCCTCGCGGATCTCCTTTTCGGCCGCCTTCAGGGCATGGGCGGTGCCCAGCTGGCGATCCTGCACCACCACCGTCACCGGGATGTCCAGCTGGTTCAGGTATGTGCTCACCTGCTCTTTCCTGTATCCGATGACGATGATGATGTCACGGATCCCGTTCTTCACCAGCGAGTCGATCACGTAGCCGATGATCGGCCGGTTGGCGATGGGAATCATCGCCTTGGGTCTGCTGCCCGTGAGGGGCCGTAGGCGTGTTCCTTCCCCGGCAGCCAGTATAACCGCTTGCATCGTTCTCCTACCGTATCTGTGTCCCGCTCTCGATGCAGCCCTCGACCCGGGTGTGCGGCGCGACGAGCGCGCCGGATCCGATCACGCTGCCCACGTTGATCGAGCAGTTGATGCCGAACTGGACGTCGTCGCCGACGATCGCCCCGAACTTGATTCTGCCGCTGTTCGTCCCGCAGACCCGCACCGCCTGGTGATCGTGCCGCAGGTTGGCAATCTTGGTGCCCGCGCCGAAGTTGCAGCCGCTGCCGATGATGCTGTCGCCCACGTAGTTGAAGTGGGGGATCTTGGTGCGAGGCATGACGATCGAGTTCTTGATCTCGGTGGCGTGGCCGATGTGGCAATTATCGCCGATTGCCGTCGCCCCGCGGATGTAGGCGTGGGGTCCGATGCGGCAGTTCTCGCCGATGATGCAGGGGCCCTCGATGTAGGTTCCGGCGGCGATCACGCTGCCCTTCCCGATGCTCACGCTCCCCTTCAAAACCACGCCCTCCTCGACAACCCCCTCCCGCTCGTCCGGCAGGGAGGCGAGGAGGGAGGCGTTCGCGTCCAGCAGGTCCCAGGGATGCCCGACGTCCAGCCAGAACGAGACGGGGTAGGCCGAAAGCCGCTCTTCGCGGATGAAGATCTCCATCGCGTCCGTCAGCTCGAACTCTCCCCGCCCGGAGAGCCGCACCTGCTCGAGGTGCTCGAAGACGTCCGTGTCGAAGAGGTACGCCCCCGCGTTGATGAGATCGCTCTTCGGTGCGGACGACTTCTCCTCCAGGCCGACGATCCGATTCCCCTCGAGGGTCACCACGCCGTAGTCCTGCGGGTGGTCCGTGGGATAGACGGCAATGCACGGTGGCTCGCAGCGCGCGAGCGCGGCGATGTCCTCGCTCTTTAAGATCATATCCCCGTTCAGCATGAGGAAGCGGTCGTCGACAAAACCCGATGCCGATTTCAGGGCGTCTGCCGTCCCCAGCTGGCGACGCTGCGTCACGTAGCGGATGCGGATCCCCAGGCGCTCGCCGCCTCCGAAGTAGGACCGGATCTCCCGTTCGCCGTAGCCGACGACGAAGACGAACTCCGTAATCCCCGCATCCCGGGCCGCCAGCACCAGGTGCTCCACCATGGGGCGGTTGGCGATGGGCAGCATCACTTTGGGGCGGTTGGCGGTGAGCGGCCGCATCCGTTTGCCTTCGCCGGCCGCCAGCACGATACACTCCATACCAGATAACTCCAGTGCTCTAGAATTTATACTATGATCATTACTTTAAGAAGATTTCGCAGATTTGAGGAGATTCTTCCCCTTTTGCAGGAGGTCTCTGGCCCGCTCCATCGTCGTCCCCTCGGCGGTCAGCCGCACCTTCGGCTCGGTCCCGCTCGCCCGGATCAGCAGCCAGCCCCCCTCTTCCTCCATCCGCACGCCGTCGGTGGGCTTCTCGGCGCCCAGGGCGCGGAGCACGTCCGCCGGTGAGGGGCAGCGGAAGGAGTCCCGCAGGATCGGGTAGCGGGGCATGCGGTCGATCTCCGCGGCGACGTCCAGTTCGGACGCGATCTCGCAGAAGAGCGCCGCCGCATAGGGGCCGTCGGGGCAGTAGGAGTGCTCGGGGAATACCCAGGCGCCCGAGGGCTCCCCCCCGAACTCGCCCCAGCGCCGCAGCTCCTCGGAGACATAGGTGTCGCCGACCGGGGTGCGGCGGACCTCGGCGAGATCCTCGATCGCCATGGAGGCGTCTACCGTGGTCACGACGCGGCGGCACTCCAGGTAGCCCGCAAAGAGCATGAGCATGCGGTCCCCGTCGATGTAGCGCCCGCGGTTGTCGAAGGCCATCATGCGGTCGGCATCCCCGTCGTGCACCACGGCGCAGTCGGCCCCCAGCCTCCGCACCATCCCCCCCAGGTAGGTCAGGTGCTGCTCGAGAGGTTCGGAGGGGCGGGCGAACCGCCCGCTCGGGTTGCAGTTCAGGCTGTGGACGGCGACACCGGCATCCCCCAGCAGATGCGGCGTGACCACGCTGCCGGCGCCGTTGCCGCAGTCCAGCACCGCCGTGATCTCCCGCGCGAGAGAGGTGGCAGCAAGGATGGCATCGCGGTAGGGCGTGATCGCATCCAGGGGGCGCAGGCTTCCCTGCCCGTCCCAGCCCTGCAGGTGCAGCCCGGCGAGCAGCCGCTCCATCTCCTCCTGCTGGCTCTGCCCGAAGGAGGACCCGTCCGGGTTCAGGAGTTTCAGCCCGTTGTAGGGCTCCGGGTTATGGGAGGCGGTGACCATGCAGCCCGCATCCGCTTCCCGCGCCGCGAAGGCGATCGCCGGTGTCGGCGCGATGCCGGCATCTCCCGCAGAGGCTCCGGACGAGAGGATGCCGGCGATCGCCGCGCTGGCGAGGACCGGACCGCTGGTCCGCGTGTCTCGTCCCACCGCGATCCGCTCCCGTCCCCGGGCGAGCGCCGAGCCCACGCGGACCGCCAGTTCGGCCAGCCCGAAGTCATACTCCCGGCGGATGCCGGATGAGCCAAAGAGCATAGGAGGGGGGTAGGGCTTTCTCCGTATTAATAGGCTCTCTCATCTGCCGTAGGGGCACCAGTGCTCTTCGGAGAGCAGCGCGGAGAGGCCGGCCGTGGAGGGACCCAGGAAGAGGATGCGCTTCTCCCCCCGGTGCTCTTCGAGGACGCGGAGTCCCGCATCCGAGAGGGGGCCGTCGGCGCCGACCAGGAGGAGATCGGCCGCGGCGGGATCCGACACCAATTGCGCCGCCAGCTCCCGCTCGAGCACCTGGACGCGCCCGACCGCGTAGAGCGTACTCCCCGCGAGCTCGGCCCGCAGCCGCGACAGACAGGGTGCATAGCACTCCTCCCGGCAGGCGCTGAGCCTCCGCGCCAGCAGCAGGAAGCCGCTGACCGCGTTCAGGACGGCAACGGCGGCGGTCCGCTGCCGGGGGGCGGCGAGAGCCGCCCCGAACAGGAAGGCCACCTTTGTGGTGCCCTCCACGGGAGCGTCCGTCATGACGTGCCCCGTCTTTCCCCCGAACGTCGCCTGGATGCAGACGCCGCGGTTGTACTGGCAGCGGGCCGCATCCGGCGCCCGTGCCAGGGTGACGGACTGGTCCTCGAAGCCGGTGCCCAGGAGCGACTCCCGCAGGCGCTCCACGGCGTCAGTCAGCAGCGGCATACGGCATCCCTTCCCCGCCCGGAAAGTCCCTGGCGAGAACCACGCGGGCGGGCGAGCCGTCCAGGCCCGTCAGGCGGAGGGGGAGGGCGATCAGCCAGTAGTCGCCCGCCGCGATCCCGCTCAGGTCCAGCATCTCGATGACGGCGACGCCGCGGGAGAGGAGCGTGCGGTGCACCCGGCCGCCGCCGTCCATCGCCTCGATGGAGGGCGAGTCGATACCCAGGCAGTCGATACGGCCCTGCACCGCCAGGGAAGCGGCCGCCGGGGCGAGGTGAGGGTATCCCGGCGCGAACTCGCGCCGCTCCGAATACCAGGTCTTCAGGAGGACCTTCCGCGCACCCGTCATCCGCCCGTCGAGATCTTCGGGCTCGATGCGGCTCCCGACATGGCGGAGATCGAGCACACGGCAGGGCCCGACGAGCGAGGAGAAGGGCAGACGGTCGATCGGCTCCCCGTTCTCCAGGAAGTGGAGCGGGGCGTCGATGTGCGTGCCGGAGTGCGTCGAGAGGTGCAGCTCCGTGATCCGGCTGGCGTCCGACTCGTGCATCACGAAACGGATCTCCGGGTCGCCGGGGAAGACCTGCATATCCGCGGCGAGAGGACGCGTCGCGTCGAAGAATCTCATAGGTAATCCCGCTCCCAGCCGAACTCGCCAATTAGCGGGACGAACATCACCGCACCGTGGCTCTCCCGCACCAGCTTTCCATCCCTTTTCATCACCTTCAGGAGCTCCTGGTAGTCCCGGCCCCCCACCGGCGCGACCAGCCTGCCGCCCTCCGCCAGCTGCTCGATGAGAGGCCCCGGGATCTCGGGCGTGGCGGCGGTGACGATGATGGCGTCATACGGCTGCTCCGCCGGGTAACCCCGGGTGCCGTCGCCCACGACCACGACGGCATTGCGGATGCCGAGCCGTTCGAGGTTCCGGCGGGCCATCTCCGCCACCTTCTCGATCCGCTCGACGGTGATCACCCGCTCGACGAGGAGACCGAGAATCGCCGCCTGGTAGCCGCTGCCCGCCCCGATCTCGAGCACGCGGTCCGAAGCATGGGGCTCCAGGAGCTCGGTCATGCGGGCCACGATGTAGGGCTGGGAGATGGTCTGGCCCTCCCCGATGGGGAGGGGGCGGTCCTGGTAGGCGGCATCCTCGTAGCCGGCGGGAACGAAGAGGTGCCGCGGGACGGTGCGCATCGCCTCGAGCACCCTCGGATCCCGCACCCCCCGCGCCTGGATCTGGGATGCCACCATCCTCTCCCGCTCCTGCCGGTACGGGTCGTCTGCCGCCATGGGACCGCCTCTCTAGAACCCCGCCTCCGCCGCATCGATGGCCGCATCGATCTGCTTCTGCAGCACCGCGGGGAGACCGGAGATCTTCACATCGAGGAACCCCCTGATGATGGTTGCCGTGGCCTCCTCCTCGGTCAGCCCGCGGGCCATCAGGTACTCGATGTCCTCCTGGGCGATCTTGCCCACCGAGGCCTCGTGCGAGAGCTCGGTGCCGACGACCAGCCCCTCGATCTCCGGGATGGCGTGGATGCGTCCGTCCTTGAGGATCAGCCCCTTGCACTCCAGGTGTCCCCGTGATCCCGCCACGGGCCCCAGGATGTGCCCGCGGGAGAAGATGGTGCCGCCGGTGGTGATCGCCCGCGTGATCAGATCCGCGCTCGTCCCCCGCCCCTTGAGCACCGCCCGGGAGCCCAGGTCCAGGCGGGAGCCGGGCGTCGCGATCACCAGGCTGTTGAACCGCCCCGCCGCATTCTCTCCCTCCAGGTAGGCGGTCGGGTACATCTGGACGGTCCGCACCGGCTGCATGCAGACATAGTTGGAGGTGAAGCTGCCGTTCTCCTGGACGATCGCCGCACTCCGCGGGAAGACGCTGATGTTCTTTGCCCAGTTGTGGATCATCGTCGACGTCATCCGGGCGCCCTTCCCCACGTAGAACTCCGTCACCCCCAGGTGGGAGCCGTACACCGCCTGCGTCGAGCTCGCGCATCCGGAGATGAGGTGGATCTCGGCGCCTTCGCGGGCGATGACGATGTTGTGGACGGTCTGCACCGGGGATTTCGAGAGGAGCAGGCAGGCCTGGAGGGGAAAGATGGTCCTTGCCCCGGCCTCGGCGATCACCACGAGACCCTGCGGGGTCTCCTGCTTGGCCACGAGCTCGGTGTACTTGTCCTTGTCTTTTGGCACCGCCTTGAAGTAGTAGTCCTGCAGCCAGTCGTACTTCTTGAGGGCGGCGGCGAGGGGGATCATCTCGATCCCCTCGTTCTCGCAGGTGGTCTGCAGGGTCTCCTGGTCCAGCTGGAAGTAACTCCCGCAGCGGCTCTCCATCGAGATGTCGAGCCCCGTCTGCTCCAGACGCTTCCGGTCCTCCTCCGTGAGGGGCAGTTCCTCCCCTACAGCATCTGCTGGCATACCAGACACTCCTTGTAGCCGTGCTCTTTTATCATCTTCAGGATCTCGCGGGGGTTGCCGTGGCAGCGGATCTCGCCTTCGCAGAGGACGTGCCCCGCATCGGCCTCGATGTAATCCAGGATATACCCGGTGTGGGTGATGATCAGGCCGCTCTTGTTGCGGTGCAGGATATGCTTGTCCTTGTCCAGGAGGCGGGCGATGGCGCTCCCCATCAGGGAGATGTTCTCGAGATCCACCCCGCTCTCCGGCTCGTCCAGGAGGAGGCAGTCGGGGTGCTGGATCGTCAGCTGCAGCACCTCGCTCCGCTTGATCTCGCCGCCCGAGAACCCCTTGTTGATGTCCCGCTCCAGAAAGTTCTCCATATTGAGCTCGCGGGCGTGTTCCTGGATCGCGTCCGGCGGCATGTGCGAGGTGACGGAGAGCAGTTTGCCCAGCTTGAGGCCTTCGATGGTGGGCGGACGCTGGAAGAGCATGCCGAGGCCCCGCTGCGCCCGTTCGTGGATGGACAGGTTGGTGATGTCCTCGCCCTTGAAGAGGATCCGTCCCCGGGTGATGCGGGGGCCGGAGAATCCCATGATGGCCAGCAGAAGCGTGGTCTTCCCGGAGCCGTTGGGGCCCATCAGCACGTGGGTCTCTCCCTTCCCGATGTGCAGGTCGATGTCGTGGAGGACCTCTCTCTCCCCCACGTGAACCCGCAAGTCTTCGATGTCGAGCATACAGACCTCTGGATGTACATGCCTCCTGAAAGATAAAACGTTTTATCCCTTTCCCTGAAATCGCCCCGAGGAGCAGATGGAAGCCTCCCCCGGGGTCTGCAGACCGGGGGCTCCGACACTTTCGCGCCGCACGCCCTGAAAGGACTTATACCATCCTTTCCCCGTCTCTAGGGTATGAACGGAACGACATTTGTCTACCTGAAAGAGAGAGCCGCACAGTACCGCCCCGTCCGCCGCCGGAGCCAGATGAACAAGATCAGTTACCTGAAAAGCCGCGAACTCGCCTGCCAGAATGGCTACTCTTAAGCGGTTCCGCGCCATACCGGATCCCTGGTAATTCCAGGATGCGGCCCGAGAAGGTGAGAGACAAACCCGGCAAAGAGCGGATCCGGAAGGGCACCAAGAACGCCAACCAGGCGGTCCCGCGTTCGGAATCCCGCGCCATTCAGCCCTTCGTGAACGCCATCGTCTGCGGGGACGCAGAAGCGGTCCTCTCCGCCCTCCCCGGCGGGAGCATCGATCTGGTCGTCACCTCGCCGCCGTACAACTTCGGGCACGCCTATGCCCAGGACCCCCACGACGACACGCGGGCGTGGAACGACTACTTCGAGAAGCTGGGCGCCGTCTGGACGGAGTGCTACCGCATCCTGAAACCGGGTGGACGGCTCGCGGTCAACGTCCAGCCGCTCTTCTCCGACTATATCCCCACGCACCACATCGTGTCACGGCAGCTGCTCGAGCGGGGCTTCCTCTGGAAGTCCGAGATACTCTGGGAGAAGCACAACTACAACGCCAAGTACACCGCCTGGGGGAGCTGGAAGTCCCCCTCCATGCCCTATCTGAAGTACACCTGGGAGTTCATCGAGGTCTTCGACAAGGAGACGCACAAGAAGAGCGGCCGCCGGGAGGATATCGACATCACGGACGCCGAGTTCAAGGAGTGGGTGATCGCCCGCTGGTCCTTTCCGCCCGAGATCCGCATGAAGAACTACGGGCATCCGGCCATGTTCCCGGAGGAGCTGCCCCGCCGGCTCATGAAGCTCTTCTCCTATCGCGGCGATATCGTGCTGGACCCCTTCAACGGGGCCGGCACCACAACGGCGGTGGCTCGCCGCCTGGGTCGGCGATTCATCGGGATCGATCTCTCCCTGGAGTACTGCGAGACGGCGCTGCGGCGGCTGCACACTCTGGACGATCCCGCGGATGCCTCTGCCTCACCGCTGCCGCGGATGCTCCGCTGGGAGAGCGTTCCGGGCATCATGGCAGAAGTCCGGGAAGACTCGCGATAGAGGGAAGAATGTGGTCCGGCACGACGCCGGACCTCGCCGCCGCCTCGCGCCGGTACTTGCCGGTCTGCACCAGGATGCCCTGCATGCCGCACCGCTGTGCTCCGCCCACGTCCGTGGCGATGTCGTCCCCGATCATGGCCGTCTCGTCGGCACGGGCGGAGAGCGCCCGGAGCGCCTCGGAAAAGAACGCCTCCGAGGGTTTCCCGACCAGGATTGCCTCTCTCCCGCTCGCGTACTCGAGCGCAGCCACGTACGGCCCGGCGGAGAGCGCCAGCCCCTCCGGGCTCATCCAGTAGCGGTCCTTCTCGAGGGCGAGGATCTCCGCACCGTCCAGGATCCGGCGGAGCGCCCTGTTCATGTTCCCGTAGGTGAAGTCGTCCCCGGCATCCCCGACGACCACGACATCCGCACGCTCCCCGGGTGCGATGCCGGCAGTCTCGAAGTCCCGGATGGCGTCGCCGGCGGTGAGGAAGAGGCACTCGCGAACTCCCTGCCGCCGCAGGCGGTCTGCAGCCGCCACGGCCGGTGTGAGGATGTGGCGCTCGTCAACGGCAAAACCCATTCCCCGCAGGTGCTCTGCGATGGTCGCCCGGCACTTTCGCGTGGTATTGGATACGAACCGAAACCGGTAGCCCTTCTCCTGCAGGAACCCGATGGCCTCCCGGGCCCCCGGTACGGGATCCTGGCCCACGTACAGGACCCCGTCCAGGTCGATCAACAACGCCCGGATCTCCGTAGTCAACACCTCCGTATGAACGCATCCACGAACTTCCTGCACAGATCCTGGCTCTGCTCCAGGTACTGCTCCGTCTCGCTCCGGATCGTCTCGCGCTCGGGCCCTTCGAGATTCCGGATCCACTGCCGGATGAGGGACGCCGTCACCTCCATATGGAACTGAACCCCGATCGCGGATCCGAGGGTGAACGCCTGGTTAGCGACGCCGCTGCCGCGGTAGAGGAGGCGTGCTCCCATCGGGAGATCGAAGGTCTCGCCGTGCCACTCGAAGACCCTGCAGTGCTGCGGGAAAGGGGAGAGCGGATCCACCCGCTCCACCGCTCGCCACCCCGCCTCGCGGGTTCCAGCGTACACCCGTGCTCCGGCGGCAGCGGCGATCAGCTGGGCCCCCAGGCATACCCCGAGCACCGCCCGGCCGCTGCGGATGCAGTCCCGGATGAGCGCCTTCTCCTGCTTCAGGGAGGGATGTTCGTCGTTCGCGCTCATCTGCCCGCCCAGGACGATCACGCCGCCGGCATCGAGGGAGGGGACCTCGTTCGTAGCGTAGAGCGGGATGCACGTATACCGTTCTCCCCGCTCGAGGAGGACCTTCTGGATGAGGGCAGGAGGCTCGCCCCGCCCGTGCTGGAGGATGGCGATCATGCCGGAGAGGTGGGTCCGCGGGAGCGATGAACCTGATCGTTCTCCGCCAGGAATAGCGGCGAGGATCCGGAAAGCGGGTGGCAACGATTCGCTGGATTGATTAATGTTAACTACCTCACTGAATAATATTACTCTGGAGACCAGATGGAGCAGCAACCTGTGCCTCAGGGAGAGTCCGATGAACCCCGTTGAGATCTACAACAGAACAGGAGGCGAGATCCAGTCCGTCTTCCGCTCGCGTCTTCAGATCCAGATCATGCTCTCTCTCGGGGAGGGGAACAAGACCCTTGCCGACCTCCGACACATCACAGGGAGCACATCGCAGGCTCTTCTACCCAAGATCCGCAAACTGGAGTCCAGCCGGTTCATCGAAGCGGTGGAGCACGAGTACCGTCTTACGCCTCTGGGGCGCATCATGGAGAGCAAGATGCAGAGCCTGATCCTCTCCGGGGCGGCGATCAAACGGCACCGCGACTTCTGGACCTCCCACCACCTGGGGGGTATCCCATCGTCGTTCCTCCAGCGGATCGGCGACCTGTACAATGCACGGGTGATTGCCGACACCAACGTCGACCTGTTCAACGTCTACGCACACTACCTGCAGCTGGTGACGGAGGGCAGCCGCATCTCGATCCTCTCCCCCGTGACGAGCGCGGGACACTTCGAGGCGATCGCCGGCAAGGTGAGGGGCGGCATCCCCGTAGAGATTATCGTCAGTGCGGATCTGGCAGACAAGTTCCTCCAGGAGCCGTATGCAGACAGCATGCAGGAGTTCCAGAAGTATTCGAACGGCAGACTCTACATCCTGGAGGCTGCCCTGAAGGTGGGGCTTACGGTGACGGATAAAGTGATGTCCCTGGGGCTCTAAAAAATGGATGGGATCGCCTACGACACCACGACGGACCTCTTCAGTTCCGATCTGGATGCGATTCGCTGGGCCCAGGACCTCTTCAACTACTACAAGCAGAACTCCCGCCAGTTTTCAGCCTAGACCCGGTCCGGGTGGAGAATCCCGTTCCCTTCGACATCGAGGGGCATACCCTCGAGTGCCAGCGAGTCCCATACGGGCTTTCCGTAGCCGGAGGTCACCTCGCTGACCTGGTAGACGATATTGCCGGTCTCGGTACCGAGGTTAGCGATGGAGGATACCATCTTGAAGTTGTCCCCCGAATATTCTATCCGGATTGCCCCGCCCTCGTTGAATATCGCCGTAAAATGACCTTCCGATCGAATGCGCTCCTCGCCGCTGGCACCGTTCTTGACGAGATCGATCTTGAATCTGCCCTGATGCTGTAGCTTGTTCCCATCTCTCTTGAGATCCAGCAGGTCCACTTCCAGCACGTACACTTTGATCCCATAGGTTTCCAGCAACCTCTTGTAGAGCGGTGCTATCCCGGTCTTTTTGTACGCCCTTGAACTGCAGGCCATATGGACCAGGAGCATCTCCAAGAGGAGCTCTCCCATGCGGGCCGGGCTGCACTCTTCCATGCACAATCCTCGTTGCATACTCTTGAGTCGATTATTTTCCCCGATTCCGGAATACCGTACAGATGTATCTTCAATCGGAGAGCGCTTTTGAATGTGTATAAAAACTCTAGGGGCTCTCGGTGTAAATTTTTCACGACAACGAAGATTCATCGGAACGATGAATATTATCGATCGGAATGAATGTTATTCCCATAGTTTAAAATACATGCATGCCTACAGAAGCGTACTCTACCCCCAGGGCTCCCTTCGCTCTCTGGGATATCCTGGATCTTTTGATGTACAGCTCCGTATACCTGTCCATTGCCGCCGGGGCGATGGTGTACGTCTCGTCTATGTTCCAGGGAATACCGTTTAGTTTCACCCTATTTGGCATCGGGTTCATCATAACGTTTTCGGTCTACAACATGAACCGCAAAACGGACGAGCAGGAGGATTCGATAAATCACCTGCAGCGGTACGCCTTTACAAAGAAGTACGAGAAGCCCCTCTTCTGGACCTCGCTCCTGGGATACCTGCTCGCCTGCGTCCTTGCCGGTTTCCACGGCCTGCAGACGGCGGCGGTTGCCGCCATCCCCCTTCTGAGCGGCATCCTCTACAGCGTTCCCATCCTGCCGAAGTCCTGGCAGTACCGCAGGATGAAGGAGATTCCGCTTGTAAAGAACCTCACGGTGGCGATCGCCTGGTCGGCCCCCCCGACGCTCCTGCCCGTCTACGCCTTCGGCGCCGAGCCCACGCTCGTGACGCTCGTCGTGGGCATGCTCTTCTTCTCCCTCGTGCTGATCAACACCACCCTCTTCGATATGCGGGATATCGATGGCGACGCCGCATCCGGTGTGAGGACGATCGCCGTGCTGCTCGGGCTGCAGAGGACCCGGCTGCTGCTCACGCTCATCAATGTCGTCTTCGGCATCGTCATCCTGGGGCTCAGCCTTGCGATCCTGCCGGTCGTACACACCGTTCTGCTGGCTGTTGCCATACTCTACGCTCAGCTCTACATCTTCTCCTTCGAGCGGATCAACATCGCCAAGATCGTATGCGACTTCATGGCCGACGGTCAGTTCATCTGGTTCGGCAGCCTGGTATACCTGGCGCACCTGCTGGTGGCGGGGTGAGCGGGGCTGCTCCCTCCCCGGAAGGCGGGTGAAGCGATGCCGTGCCGAGGCCCCGTTAGCGGGCCTGTCCTCTCTGTAGGTATATGCGAGCCCCGATCCCTGGAGACAGGATGGTGTCCGGCTATCGCCGTTCGTCCTGGACGGTCGCCCGGTCCGGGCCGTGGCGCTCGATATCCTCCTGCACCTCCACGAGTTCGTTGTATTCGTCGACGAGGGCGTTGTACCGGGTGATGCTGGAGAGGTATCCGCTCAGGTTTCCGCTCTGCAGAAGCTCGGAGAGCTCCGTCTCGACGACGGCGATCTCTCGTGCGAGCGCATCCAGCCTGTCATGGGATGCCTGGAGGCGGTCCTCGATCTGCTGGATCTCGGCGCACCCCCCGTAGACGGTGCTCCCGTTCCCCACGCGGATGACGAGCGGCACCGACTCCAGGGAGAGGCCCCCCGCCAGCGTCCGCGGGTAGATGCCGATATGGGAACTCTGGGTCGTCTCGATGTAGGCATAGGGGGAGCCTCCGTAGCTGCAGCCGGGGCCGGCGACTCCCACCGCCATGTGCCCTTCGGGCTCGAAGTAGAAGAGCGAGACGTTGTAGCCCTCCCGTGCCAGCAGCCCGGCGAGAAGCAGACTCTTGTCGTCGCAGTCCCCGCCCCTGTCCGCGAAGGTCTCGATGGGGTAGCGGGGCGGGCTGTCCCAGGGATCGGTCCGGTAGGGTATCGACTGGGCGAACGCCGTCATCAGTTCCAGGTACTCGTCCCCGTCCAGGGCGTTCTGCTCCCGGATCCCGCGCATCTGGGCGACCATGCCCGAGAAGAACTCCTCCTGGGCCGGATCGAACATGAACGCCGCGTAGTAGCCCGGCAGCCAGTCCTGCTTCGTCACCGATCCGTACAGGGTCGCATTCTTGTCGGCGTACTTTGCCCCGAAGTACACGGACGTGTCAATGGGAAGGACGATGCTCTCGATCGAGTCGCCGTAGGCGAAGGAGTACGGCGGGACCTGAACGCTGCCCGTCTCGAGCGGAACCACCGCCGGATAGACGACCCGCTGCGCGGGGCCCGGAATACCCAGGGTGCAGCCAGCCGTGAAGCTCAGGACCACGAACGCCAGTATCGCGAGTGTCTGCACGCCCTTTTCCATCCGCACCCCTCGTCCGCACCGCTTCGGAGGAACCAAGCCACAATAGCACTTCTCCTTTAAGAGTGTTTTCCCGCTGGACCGGGCGCCCACGGCGGGATGGGATCTTCCGATGCCATCGGCGGGAAAGCGCTGGCAATTTTGACGATATTCCGCTGCTGAGCAATGTATATAACCATGGAGAAGGTACTGGCGGTGCAGATATCCTGCCCCCCGTGCCACGAGCTGGGGGGTTCGGGCGGCTCTTCTGCCGAAGAACCCGTACCGGGCTGGGGGAAGGAACAGCCCGGGGGATATGCGGGAGGGCAGGTGAACTGCGTGGCTTCTGGAGAGGAGAAGGATGGCAGACACGGACAGAATACCAGTCGAGGCCCGCTGGAGGATCGCGAGCAGGTCCGTCTCCGCGCTGACCCTGGGATACGAGATGGCCCTCGAGACGGCGCTCGGCGAGCAGTATGCGGGCATCGTGGAGCGAGTGTGGCGGGAGAGAGGAGCGGATGCGGGAGTGTACGCCAGCGCCTTTGGCATGCCCGCCAGGAACGCCCGGGATGTCGCCGTGGCGCTGGGTGCCATGTCCCGCGTCTTCTACGGTCCGGACTACGAATCGCGGCTCATGCGGTCGGCAGACGACGTGGCGGTGATATACACGCTGGAGTGTCCGCTCCTGAACTGCACGCGGGAGATGGGCGGGGAGCCGGAGCGGGCGTGCACATCCTGCAGGGCCTTCGCGGCGGCGGCGGTGGAAGGCATGAACCCGGCCTATGCGCTCCAGTTCCGGAGGGGGATGTGCCAGGGTGAGGATCACTGCCAGATGAACATCGCGCGGAAGGGCGCCTGATCGCGGAGGAGCCGGGCCGGTCGCCTCCACGCAGAGACAGCCTCCCGTACGGCCGTATCCGCGGCGGCATCGCGACCCGATACTTTCGCTCCACGGCACGCACCTACAAGTAGGCGCCAGGTAGCACCGGAACCTGTGGCCATGCGGAGCTTCCATTCCCCCGATCGCATCAGCCGGCGGTGGCAGGAGCGGATCGAAGCTCTGCAGGAATATTCGGTAGTCCGGGACGGAAGCGTCTTCTGGACCAGTCTCTCCGACTCGTTCCTCTACGAGAGCAGTTTCCATGCAGCCCGCCGCCTCAAAGACGCGCTGATCCGCGACTGGGACGGCAGATCGCTCGAGGATGCGCTGCCGGGGGAGGTGGTGGAGAGCGACGGGGGGAGCTGCTACCACCTGCAGACCCGGGACCCCGCGCCCCTGCCGCTACCCGTGCAGGGCAACCATAGGAGACGCCTCCTCTCCGATCTCACGCTCATCCGCGGCATCGGACCCGTCACCGCCCGAAGGCTGCAGGGGCGGGGCTACCGCACGATCGAGGATCTCCAGCACCACCCCCGCTTCCGCGGCGAAGCACGGGAGTTCCTGCAGCGTATGGACGGCGGGGACGTGCGCGGACTGATGCAGTGGATGGGCGAGAGGAGCCCCAGCACGCATCCCCGCATGCTGGACACGTCCCGTCTGCTGGACCCGGAGGAGATGGTCTTCCTGGACCTGGAGACCCTCGGGCTCTTCTCGCGGCCGATCATCCTGATCGGCGTGGGAGCCCTGGAAGGCGAACGGCTGACGGTGCACCAGTACCTGCTCCGCGACGTCGCCGAGGAACCGGCGGCCCTCGCCGCGGCGCTCGCGCACCTGGACGGCGGCAACCGGGCGCTCTTCACCTTCAACGGGAAGAGCTTCGATCTCCCTTACCTGCAGGAGCGGGCGGCGTATTACGGGATTCCGATGGACGCCTGCGGACCGCACTTCGACATCCTCCACTTCTCCCGCCGCCAGTGGAAGGCCCGGCTGCCCGACTGCCGCCTCACGACGCTGGAGCGGAGCATCTTCAACCACCAGCGCGCAGAGGACGTGCCCAGCCAGATGGTGCCGGAGTTCTACGACGCCTACCGCCGCACGGGCAACCCGGGCCCGCTGATCCCGATCGTCGAGCACAACCGCCAGGACGTCGTCACCCTCGCCCGTCTCTACGCCCGGCTCCTGGAGGCGATGCATGCCGCCTGACGATCTGGTCCGCACGCTGGAGCGGGATCGCCGTTTCAAGGGGCACATCGAGCACGTCGAGGTTCTGCCGAAGCGGGAGGGGGAGTACGGGACCCTGGATGCGGACCTCCCCGACGAGCTCCAGGCCTACCTCGACCGCCGGGGGATCCGGCTCTACAGCCACCAGTGCCAGGCGATCCGCCGGATCCGCCAGGGGGCCAATATCGTCATCACCACCCCGACCGCCTCGGGGAAGACCCTGGCCTTCAACCTGCCCATCCTGGAGCGCTTCGCCGCAGAGCCACCGGCCACCGCCCTCTACCTCTACCCCACCAAGGCGCTGGCCAACGACCAGCTCAAGGCGATCCTGGAGCTGGAGAAGTTCTCGGGCATTCCCGTGGGTGCAGCCGTCTACGACGGGGACACCCCCTCCGCCCGCCGGCCGAAGATCCGCGAGAGCGCCCGCATCGTGGTCAGCAACCCCTACGAGCTGCACCAGATCCTGCCCTGGCACCACAAGTGGAGCCGCTTCCTCTCGAACCTGCAATACATCGTCATCGACGAGGCCCACCGCTACCGCGGCGTGTTCGGGTCCAACATCGCGCTCCTCATCCGCCGCCTCCGCCGGATCTGCCGCTTCTACGGCTCCAACCCGCAGTTCGTCCTCTCCACCGCCACCCTGGCCAACCCGGAAGAGTTCGCCGAGAGGCTGACGGGCCTCCGCTTCTCCCTCGTGTCCGGGGACGGGTCGCCCCGGGGCCAGAAGCTGTTCATCCTCTACAACCCCTACAGCAACGGGCCCGGGGGTCGCTCCACCCACCAGCACACGCGGGATCTCCTGCTGGAGTGCATGCATGCCGGGCTCCAGACGCTCTGCTTCTCCACCTCCCGCCGCATGGCGGAGCTGATCGCCCAGTGGTCGCGGAACGAGCTCCCCCGGGATCGCAGCCGCTGGGTGACGGCGTACCGGGCGGGCTACCTCCCCGAAGAGCGCCGGGAGATCGAGGGCCGCCTGAAGACGGGACAGCTCCGCGGGGTGGTGGCGACCAACGCCCTCGAGCTGGGGATCGATATCGGTTCGCTGGATGCGGTGATCATCTCGGGGTACCCCGGCACGATGATGTCGGTATGGCAACAGGCGGGACGGGCCGGGCGCCGCCAGGACGACTCGGTCGCTGTGCTCGTCGCCTTCGAGAATCCCCTCGACCAGTACTTCATGCGGCACCCGGCATCCTTCTTCGGGCGGCCGCACGAACATGCGATCGTAGACGAGAAGAACCCCCACATCGTCGCCGGCCACCTGCTCTGCGCCGCGTCGGAGCTTCCCCTCCGCCCCGAACGGGACGCGGAGTTCTTTACAGGCACCGACGAGGGGGCCCTCGCCGCGCTCGAGGGCTGCGGGCTGCTGCGGAAGACCCCCCGCGGATGGGTGTATGCCGGGCGGGGCAGGGCGGTCGATGCGGTGAAGCTGGACAGCGTATCGGCGGATACCTTCCGCGTGAGCTGCAGCGGCCGCCTGCTCGAGACGCTGGGCACGGCGCAGGCGTTCCGCGAAGCCCACCCGGGAGCCATCCTGCTGCACCAGGGGGACCCCTACATCGTGCGGGAGTTCGATCTGGAGGGGCATGCCATCCAGGTGCGGGAGACGGATGCCGATTACTACACGCGCCCGATGAAGGCGGTCGATCTGGCCATCCTGCGGGAGGAGAGGCGGGAGGACCTGGACGGCATCTCCCTCTCGTTCGGGTTCGTGGAGGTCACCGAACAGTACACGGGCTACAAGATCCTGCGCTACGACCAGGTGGTGGGGATGGAGCCGCTCGACCTCCCGCCGCTGCGCTTCGAGACGGCGGCGCTCTGGTTCACCGTGCCCGAGGAGAGAGGTCTCGAGATCGCCGCCGCGGGCATGGATTTCGCGGGCGGCCTGCATGGGATCGAGCACGCCCTGATCGGGATGCTGCCCTTCCACGTGATGTGCGACCGCTGGGATATCGGCGGGGTCTCGACCACGTACCATCCCGGAACGGGCCAGCCGACGGTGTTCATCTATGACGGCTTCGAAGGGGGCATCGGGCTCACCGAGAAGGCCTACGAGATCCTGGGAGAGATCGCCCGCATCTCATCGGAGCTCGTGCGGGACTGCCGCTGCGAAGGAGGCTGCCCGTCCTGCATCTACTCCCCCAAGTGCGGCAACGACAACCAGCCCCTGGACAAGGCGGCAACCGTTCGTCTGCTCGAGGGGCTGGTCCGGAGCCTGGCGGATCGGCCGGGGGGCGCCTGAACCGCTCCACCCCGATCTGGGGGCCCTTTTTGCTTCGGATATCGAACCTTGCGACGGTTTAGCTCGGATTTATCTAGGATAATTTATAAAGTACCGGGGGTGGAGCAGTGGAATTCCGCATTTTTTTGAGAGGGTTCCGGCTGCGGCAGCGCCGTTTCCAGTAAAGAGTTGACCTCGATGATGCCAGACAGCGTCCGAGACGGCCCGGAGGTATCCGTGGTCCTGCCGGCCCTCAACGAGGAGGAGACGATCGGGGAGTGCATCGGTAAGATCCAGCGGGTTTTCCGGGACAAGGGCATCGACGGCGAGATCGTCGTCTCCGACTCCTCCAGCGACCGCACGACCGAGATCGCCACCGCCATGGGCGCACGGATTGTCCGCACGGAAAGGCGGGGCTACGGCAATGCCTACCTGAAGGCATTTCGCGAGGTGCGGGGACGCTTCGTCGTGATCGGGGACGCCGACAACACCTACGACTTCCTGGAGATACCGAGACTGCTCGAGCCGCTGCGCAATGGCTGCGATCTCGTCCTGGGGTCCCGGTTCTCCGGCGAGATCAAGGCAGGCGCCATGCGCCCTCTCCACCAGTACGTAGGGAATCCGCTCTTTGTATGGCTGGTGAACGCCATGTTCGGCACCCGTTTCACCGACGTGCACACGGGTTTTCGGGCGATCCGGAAGGATGCCCTGGATCGGCTCCCCCTGAAGACCGGCGGGATGGAGTTCGCGTCGGAGATGCTGATCGAGGCGGCACGGGCAGGCATCCGGATCGCCGAGGTTCCGATCACCTACTATCCCCGCAAAACACCCTCCAAGCTGCGCAGCTTCTCGGACGGCTGGAGGCACCTGCGGTTCCTCCTCCTCTACCGCCCCCTCCCGTTTCTGGCCGGTCCGGGTGCGGTCTTTGCCGTCGCCGGGCTGCTGCTCATGCTGCGGTTCTATCTGAGCGGTGAGGCGGAGAGCAATCACCTGCACTCCTTCATCCTCGGGGTGATCGCACTCGTGGGCGGACTCCAGGCCCTCCTGATGGGCATCAACATCAAGGTCTACTCGATCGTCCATGGCTACGGGGACCGGAGCCGGCTGGTCTCCCGGTTCATGGACTACTACGGCCTGGAGTGGCTGCTGGTCCTGAGCGCCGCACTCATGCTCGTCGGCATCGTCATTGGAATGCGTATCGTGCAGCAGTGGATTGCACTGGGGTTCGGCCCGCTCGACGAGGTCGCAAACGCCATCATCGCCCTCGTGCTGATCCTCTCCGGGGTGCAGGTGCTCTTCTTCGCCGTGCTCCAGAGCATGATGCTGTTGAACGACCGGGAGAGTCCCTGATGCTGAAGATCGCCTACGTCTACGACTGCGTCTACCCCTACGTGAAAGGGGGTGTCGAGCGGAGGATCTGGGAGCTCTCGCAGCGGCTGGCGGCGCGGGGCCACGACGTGCACATCTACGGCATGAAGTACTGGAAGGG
>JAXDAH010000167.1:0-4307 GCA_034679905.1 Methanomicrobiales archaeon
CGGGAGGATGCCGCGGAGGAGATCCCCCTGACCGTAGACTGCATCGTGGTGGCGACCGGCTACCAGCAGTTCGATCCTGCCCGTAGACCGGCGCTCGGCTACCTCCGGCTGCCGGATGTCATCACCAGCCTCGAGTTCGAGCGGATGATCAATGCCAGCGGTCCCAGCGGCGGGCGGCTGCGCCGGCTCTCCGACGGGAAGACGCCCACATCTGTGGTGTTCATCCAGTGCGTGGGATCCCGCGATGCCGCCCTCGGGCGGCCCTGGTGCTCCGGCACCTGCTGCATGGCGGCCATCAAACATGCGATCCTGATCCGGGAGAAGCATCCCGAGTGCGAGGTCACCATCTGCTACATCGACATCCGTGCCTACGGCAAGGGATACGAGGAGTACTACCAGAGGGCGGAACGCCTGGGCGTGCGGTTCCTGCGGGGGATGCCCGCGGAAGTGGTGGAGGGCCGGGACGGCATGGTGCTCTGCGTCGAGAACACCGAGAACCGGGAGTACCTGGAGCTCCACCCCGACCTCGTCGTGCTCTCCGTCGGGGTGGGCCCCTCCCCGACGGCGGAGTCGGTCGCGGAGAGGCTGGGGATCGAGCAGGATGGGGACGGGTTTTTCAAACCGCTCGACGCGAAACTCGGCCCTGTGCAGACACTGAAACCGGGCATCTACGTGGTCGGTGCCGCGACCGGACCTCGGGACATCCCCGACTGTGTCGCGCAGGGGGAGGCGGCCGCCATGCGGGTGCTGATAGATATCGCAGGAAAGTGTGCGGGGTGCTGACGGGCGACACGATCTGGTGGGACGACGCCTGTGGTGCGGTCTGCCTCGTCAACCAGGCACGGCTGCCCTGCGCCAGGGAGATCGTCACCTGCACGACGCTCCAGCGGCTGAAGGATGCCATCGCCGCCCTGGAGGTGCGGGGGGCACCGGCGCTCGGAGTGGCCGGCGCGCTCGGGATGGCGCTGGCCGCGCGGGAGGCCCGGGAGAACCGCCTGGAGCGGTTCAAGGAGGAGATGCGGAGGGCGGCGGAGGCGTTGAAGGCCGTCCGCCCGACGGCCATCAACCTCTCCTGGGGTGTCGGCCAGGTGCTGGACGTGATCGAGCATGCCGATAGCGTGGCGGACGCCCGGGAGCGATCGCTCCAGAAGGCGAAGGAGATCGCGGAGGAGGACGAGGCCGCCTGCCGGCGTCTGGGGGCGTTCGGGTCCGATCTCCTGCCGGACGGGTGCACGGTGCTCACGCACTGCAACGCGGGGTCCCTCGCCTGCAGGGCCTGGGGCACTGCTCTCGGGGTGATCCGATCGGCTGTGGAGGAGGGGAAGAGAGTGCGGGTGATAGCCTGCGAAACCCGCCCCCTCTTCCAGGGGGCCCGCCTCACCGCCTGGGAGTTGGCAGAGGCCGGCATCGACGTCACGGTGATCGTGGACTCCGCGGCTCCCTTCCTGATGCGGAGGGGGGAGGTGGATCTGGTCCTGGTGGGGGCAGATCGGATCACGCGGGATGCCGTCTTCAACAAGATCGGAACCTACATGCATGCCGTTTCGGCACGCTATCACGATCTCCCCTTCTATGTGGCGGCTCCCACGTCCACCTTCGATCGGATCCACACGGAGCGGGAGATCCGGATCGAGGAGCGTAGCCGGGCGGAGATCGCCTGGGCGGGCGGAACCATGGTGGTGCCGGAAGGAGTCCGCGTGCTGAACTACGCATTCGACGCCACGCCCCTGGAGCTCGTCAGCGCCATCGTTACCGAACGGGGAGTCCTCTACCCGCCCATCGCGCAGTACATTGTGGATTCCTAGCACCGCGAGGCAGCAGTCATGCTCTTTCTACCCGAAGCCTGGAACCAGCTGATGATCCTCATCGGGGAGCTCGCCGTCGTGCTGGCGCTCGTCACGCTCGCTTCCGCGCTGCTCGTCGTGATCGTCACGCTCTACTCTTTAAAAAGCGGCAGGCTTTACTTTGCCAGCCTGCTGACACCCGGCCTCGTTCTCACGGAGGGGCTCGTGAAGGCGGTATGCCGGCTCCTCGGGCTGGACGAGCGGGACCTGCTGCAGTTCTTTATCAAGATCCATAATGCCGTCAATGTGCGCTCATTCTCGGCCATCCCGCTGGAGAAGAGGGCGATCTTTCTGCCCCAGTGCCTGCGGTCCGCCCAATGCCCCGCAAACCTCACGCCGGAGGGGCTGAAATGCGTTCGGTGCGGGCGGTGCTGCCTGGGCAGCTGGATCCCAAAATTGCAGGCACTCGGCTACCGGGTCTTCATCGTGCCCGGCAGCAGTTTCATCAAACGGATGGTGAAGAAATACCGCCCGCTGGGGATCATCGGGGTCGGATGCACGGCAGAGGTGAAAGAAGGCCTGGAGATGTGCGACAGAATGGACCTTCCCGCGATCGGGGTGGTGACGCTCAAGGAGGGGTGCGTGGAGACGCTGGTGAGCTGGAACGATCTCTGCGATGCGGCTCTCCTCGGGGTCGACTCGGAGATCACTGCGGCAGAACCTTGACGTTTCGCCCGACCAGCCGCCCGCTGCGGATCTTCCCGTAGATGTAGATGGTCTCGTCGCTCCGCACCTCGCCCACCTCGACCCCCGGGCGGAGGATCACGTCCCCGCCCGCCTGGATGGAGCGGATGCGGGCGTGATCGCAGACCGTGAGGTTCTCCCGGGTGCAGACGGTGCCCTTGATCCGGGTGCGGCTGCCGATGATCGCGCTCCCGCTGGCGATACCCCCTCCCACGGTCGACAGGCGCCCGAGCTCCAGCCGCCCGCCCACCTCGAGCCGCCCCCAGACGTGCGTATCGGCAGGGAGGATCAGGTTGCCCTCGACCTTCAGGTTGCCGTCGAAGAAGGAGCCCTTCGGCGCGATGAAGGTGTCGCCGTGCCGGTAAACTTTCGTCATCTCTCGCCGGTATCTCTATTTTCAGAGCATATCAATGCGTAGGATCCAGAGTCGATTCCGTTTTTGCCGCTGCATCCTTCTCTCTCCCCGGGTGATCGCGCATACCGTTCAGCCTGCCGCGACGGGATCCGCGAAGCCCTTTTTTAGTCTCTCCCGGCCTGCAGAGAGCGGATGCCGGACCACTGCGCTCCTCGCCGCGACACCGGGATGGAGAGGAATGTATATAAAATGAGAATATAATAAATGAGGATATATTTATAAATAAATTAAAAAAAGTGGATTTATTATCCTGCGAATGGACATCTCTGCATGGAACTCCCCCCTATCCGGTACGCCGTGCTTCTCGTCTCTCTCCTGCTGGGGACCACCCTCCTCCTCGGGGTCGTCCTGGCATCGGACGACCTGGACGTTGCAAAAGGGTTTCGGGATCGCTACACCGCCTCGATCTCGACCAGGATCCTGCACACCTATGCGACCGATATCCATGTCACCTTCCTGATGATCTTCGGCGGCAACCTCCTCCTGAACTGCATGCTCTTCCTCCCGGCGCGGCTCCTGCAGCACCGCTCGGCGATCCTGCTCCCGATCTTCGTCACCGCCGTGGTCGGCTACAACGGCCTGATGATCGGTTCGATCGTCTACCTCTGTGCGGTCCAGCGGGGACCGTCGATCGCCCTCGCCGCTGTACTGCCCCACGGCGTCATCGAGATCGCGGCGATGATCCTGGCCGCAGCCCTGGGGCTGACCTATGCCTTCCGCTGCCTGCAGGACGAGCGCCGCCGGGAACGGGAGTTCCGTGCGTACGCACGCGTTTTTATGGCAATTGTCATACCGATGGTCGCGGTTGCGGCGCTCGTCGAGACCTATCTGACACATCTGATCGTGTACTCCATGATCTGACAGAGACGGGCGTGCAGATCGCTCCGCGCTTCTGCCAGACGATGCTGCAACGGCATCCTAGGGGGCCGGCATCCTGCCCAGCGCCTGCAGCTCCTCCTCGTACCGCCGACGACGGGCGAGATAGGCAGCTGCATGCTCGCCGAAGGGCACGTACTCCGCGACCACCCAGCCCTCTGTGGCAAGGCGCAGCTTGGTCCTGTCGGCGAGCCCCTTCAGGAAGCTGAACTCTAAACGCTGCCTCGATGCCCGCCCGCGCTCCAGCATCCATGCGATCAGCTCCGGATCGTGCGTTCCCACGCTGAAGTCTGCGCCTGCCTGCAGGAGTACCAGGAAGAGGGCGCGGAACCTCTGCTGGATCTCGACAAAGTCGCGGGTATCTCCGACGTATGCCCCTTTCACCAGGCGGACCCGGATCCCGGCCTCGAGGGCTGCAGCCAGATCCCCGGGCGTTCGGTCCAGGTACACCTGCAGGGCGAGCGTGAGCGGGAAGCCCGACCGCGCCG
>JAXDAH010000168.1:0-7084 GCA_034679905.1 Methanomicrobiales archaeon
GGGAACCTGCTCGAGATCTCGCATATCCAGCCGGCAGAGAACGGCTACATGATCACGGCGCAGGCAGTTCTGCGGGTAAGAGCCACGAACCTCTCCGAACAGGAGGGGCTGGTCTACGCCGAATGCGAGCCGCTCCCGGATCTGCTGGATATCGAAGAGGAGGAACGGGCCGCCATCCTGGCAGAGATCAAAAAGGTGATCCGCGATATCAGCGGCCGCTTCCAGGGCTCCGAGCAGTTCACCCGCCCCATCGACTCGATGGAGTCCATCGACCAGGTCATCGGGTTCGTGATGCCGTTCATGCCGATTGACCTGGAAGAGAAGCAGGGGATCCTGGAGATGGTGTCCGTTCGGGAACGCTATCAGGCGTTCCTGGAGCTCCTGACGAAGGTAAAAGAGGGCATCGAGATCCGCCTCGAGGTGGCGAAGAAGGTCTCCGACAAGGTGAACAAGGCGAACCGCGAGGCGATGCTGCGGGAGCAGCTGAAGGTGATCCAGGAGGAGCTCAGCGAGGGCGAGGGCGCCTCCGGTGACGGGGGATACCGCGAGCGGATCGAGCGTTCCACGATGCCCGACGAGGTGAAGAAGAAGGCGTTCGCGGAATTGAAGAAACTCGAGTCGAGCGGCAGCCAGCACCACGAGAGCCCGGGCATCCGCAACTACCTGGACCTGCTGCTCGACCTGCCCTGGACGATAGAGGAGAAGAAGAGCATCGACATCGAGGAGGCCCGCCGCGTGCTCGAGAGCAACCACAACGGGCTGGAGAAGGTCAAGGAGCGGATCATCCAGCATCTGGCGGTCATGAAGTTGAAAGAGGAGAAGCAGGGCTCGATCCTCCTCTTCGCGGGCCCGCCCGGCACGGGCAAGACGAGTCTTGGAAAGAGCATCGCCGATGCCCTCGGGCGGAAGTACGTGCGGATCAGCCTGGGCGGGATCAAGGACGAGGCGGATATCCGCGGGCACCGCAGGACCTACGTCGGCTCCCTGCCCGGCAGGATCATCCAGGGCATGAAGAAGGCCGGGACGAAGAATCCCGTCTTCATCCTGGACGAGATCGACAAGCTCGCCTACTCCAACCAGGGGGACCCTGCCAGCGCTCTCCTGGAGGTGCTCGATCCCGAACAGAACAGCACGTTCACGGACCACTACCTGGAAGTCCACTACGACCTGTCCGACGTGCTCTTTATCGGTACGGCGAACTCCCTGGCGACGATCCCGCCGCCGCTCCTGGACCGCATGGAGCTGATCGAGATCTCGGGCTACACCCGCAACGAGAAGTTCGCCATTGCCCGGGACCACCTGCTGCCCAACACCCTGGAGGAGCACGGCCTGGACGCGGACAGACTGCGGATCGAGGACGAGGCCCTGCTCGCGATCATCGACCGCTACACCCGCGAGGCCGGCGTGCGGGCGCTCAAGAAGCAGTTGGCCCGCACGGCTCGCTACGTCTCCGAGAAGATCGTCTCCGGAAAAGCCGATTTGCCCTACGTGGTGACGGCGGAGATGCTCCCCGACATCCTTGGAAAAGAGCCGATCCGCCAGGACATGGTGCGGAAGGAGAACCCCCCCGGCGTCGTCACGGGGCTCGCCTGGACGCCGGTCGGCGGGGACATCCTCTTCATCGAGTGCACGTTCATGCCCGGGAAAGGCAAGCTCCTGCTCACCGGCCAGCTCGGGGACGTGATGAAGGAGTCGGCGCAGATCTCGCTCTCCCTCATCCGCTCGCGGCTGGCGCACACGGCGACCGGGTTCGACTACTTCGCCAGCGACATCCACATCCACGTGCCGTCGGGGGCGACGCCGAAGGACGGCCCGTCGGCGGGCGTAACGCTCTTCACGGCCCTGGCATCCCTCATCACCGGCACGGCGGTCGACCCGAAGGTCGCGATGACCGGCGAGGTGACGCTCTCCGGCGCCGTGCTGCCCGTGGGCGGGATCAAGGAGAAGGTGCTCGCCGCCCACCGGGCCGGGATCCAGAAGGTGATCCTGCCGAAGGAGAACGAGCGGGACCTCGACGATGTGCCCGAGGATGTGCGGAACGAGCTCGCGTTCGTGCCGGTGGAGACGATCGAGGATGTCTTGAAAGAGGCCCTCGGCATCGATCTACCGGCGGGGCCGTTCGTGCCGTTTTCCGGCAACAGGTGCGTGCCTGCGCACAATCTCTGAACGCTGACAGCTCCGCAATTGGTTTGAAGATGCCCGTGGTATCCCGCAAGAGGTCGGGATATCCACCTTCGCCAGCTTCTTTTCCCTGCAACCGTCCATTTTTCAACTCAAGAATCCGATAGTCCCCCTCCCCTGCGAGTTGAGAGCGCCTGCAGGGCACATGGAGGTAAGATGCATTTCCGAATAACCATTCATGCGCGTGTGGCAGACGAACAGGTCTCGAGATGGCCGGTGAGCAGGAGCTTTTCTATACCACCCATACCTGCAGCGTATGAACAATATTTATATACACTCGTGCATCAATACATAAATACATGAAAACGATCACCATTCGCGACGAGACCTACCATGCGCTCCAGATACTGAAGGAGGAGCAGGACAGCTTCAGCGATGTGATCGACCGCCTTATCGCAAAGCGGATCGGCAATATCCGGCAGTTCGCGGGCGGCCTCAAGGACTCAACAGAACTCGAAAGGCTCAGGGCTGTCACGGAGGAGATACGACGGTCAGGGCGGGCGAGAGTGTGATTATCCTCGACACTTCATTTCTTATCGACTATGTGCGGGACGAACGGCTGCAGGAGGTGCCTCCTCCTGAAGAGGAGCCGGTAGTTACGGTGATCTCGTTCTACGAGATCATGGCAGGGGTACAAAGGCTCCGTTCGAAGAAGGAGGAGGCGTTTTTTCGCCGTTTCTTCACGGAGACAGAGATCCTTGAATTTACCGTTCCTGCCGCCGAGACTGCAAGCACGATCAGTGCACGGATGGCTGCAGCCGGCCGGCCCGTGAACGCGTTCGATATCCTGATCGCCGGCATCGCGCTGGCAAACGCTGCACACGGCATTCTCACAGCCGATGCGGACTTCCACGAGATCGCAAAGTTCGCGGAGATCAATGTGATCGGCTACGACAGATGAGAGACGTACAGTACGGGAATGTCCAAGTAATAACGGTAAAGCTTTTCAATGCGTTGTATCGAGAAGTGCTCCTGCACACCCGGTTTTTCCTGAACTCCTGCATACGGATCCAGGGGCCCGGTTTCGGAGGGGTAAGGGCTGGTCGATTCTTCCGAAGGGACCAACCGCGTGAATGTTCCTGTCACGATCACTCGATCCCCATTGTTGATGAGGCCAACAGCAGGAAAACCTCCTTCAATGGAGTCGTACCACACCCTCAGGGATTCGCCACCGGAAGTCAGGCGAAAACAGGGGCAGGAATACACGCCTCTATCTCCAACCCTCCCGTACAGTCTTACTTCCAACCATATACGGGACTCTTGAGAAATGCGGATACGGTAACAGATCCTTCGGGAGGATGTACTGTAAAAAATATCCCCAACGAGATGTCCTGCGATGAGTGCCAGAACGCCGGCTGAGATAAGAATGAGGGCGATTATTTTCCGGTTACTCCCAGAATTCATAGAAACTCGCATACTATGAACAGGAAGCGTGTTCTGATAGACCGATAAATTTTTTCTGCTTAATTTCCCAATCACCTGTCCTCTCATCCTCACGTACTGAAGAATAAGCCGCTCGTTCGGGCCGAATATATGGACTCTCACTCCGGCCAGAACCTGGCCCGGTTTTCACCCTGTCGGAAAGATAATCTAGGGCCGGGAAAATACATGGACCGGCACAGATGGACGGACTCAAACGCTTCTCCTGCATCGCACGGATGCCCGACGATCCCGGGGCCCTGCACCGGGCTGCAGAGATCATCAAGAAGTACGAGGGCAACATCAACCGCATCCACTACAACCGCCGCATCGACCCCTATACGGTCTTTTTCGAGCTGACGGCGACCGATGCGGCCTATGCCAGGATGACTGAGGACCTGGAGCGGATCGGCTACCTCCAGACGACGCTCGCGACGCCGAGCTTCCTGCGGTTCAACGTTTACCTCCCCCACCAGCCGGGCGCCCTGTTGGAGTTCCTCGACTTCACCACCTCCGCCGACGCGAACATCGCCTTCATCGACTTCGACGACAAGGGGCGTTATCCCGAGCGGGTGACGATCTCCCTCACCCTCGAGGAGAGTGCCATCGCCGACCGCCTGCTGACGGCGCTGAAGCCCCGCTACCGCCTGGAGATCCTGGAGTACGACACCACGGGGGAGAAGCTCGACGACACCGTATTCTACGTGCGGTTCGCCCAGAAGCTGCGGCCGCTCATCGGCGAGGCGGAGGACGCGTTCCTGATGCGGCTCCTATCCGACATCAACCACATCGTCCAGGAACTGAGCGCCCTCGGGAAGGACCACCGCCAGGTGTTCGAGAGCATCCTCCGGAGCGGCGCCACCCTGCAACAGACGTCAGGAGACGGCTTTTACGCCGACGTCCAGCGGTTCCCCGTCACGGATATCGTGGAGCTGTTCTGCTTCCAGCTCCCCTGCGGGGGGAACGTCTACCTCCTCGCCACCCCGCGGGAGGCCCTGATGGTGGACACCGGCTACGGCATCTACCACCCCGACGTGGCGACGATGATCCGCTGCTACTACGCGGATGGCCCAATCTCGCGCATTCTCGTCACTCACGCAGATGCCGACCACTCCGGGGGCGGGGGCTACTACGATATGCCGGCCGACATGCACCCGGCGACGCGGTCCATCATCGCGAAGGCGAACCGCGCCTATGGGTCCCGCATCGAGAGCTCCATTTTAGAGGAGGTCTACACCAAGCTGATCAACCTCTTCTCCCGCTTCCGCCCGCCGGAGCGCTATCGCCTCTTTCCAGAACCGCAGGGGGAGTACTACTCCATCTTCCCCGTCCTGGAGCGGATCTATGTAGGGGACCTGGAGTTCCTGGTGCTGGAGGGGCTGGGGGGGCACCTCCAGGGGCAGGTCTACCTGGTCTGTCCCGAGCACGGGCTCTTATTCACCGCGGATACGGTGATCAACTTCGGGAGCCTCACGGCCGAGCGGAGCGAGTTCAACACCTATGCGGACTTTTTAATGACCTCGGTGAACGTGGACTCCGAGGTGGCGAGAAAGGAGAGAAGAGCCCTGCTGGAGATCGCCCGGGACCTGGATGCCAGCGTTGCGACATCGGGGCGGCGGTGCCTGGTCTGCTGCGGGCACGGTGCCGTCTCCGTCCTCAAAGAGGGAAGACTCGAGAGCGTCGGGCGAGTGGAGCGCTACCAGAAGGGCGTTTAGAGGGGCTCTCCCGCATCGAGGCTCCGGTACTTCGCCTGCTCCAGGAGGCAGTCCAGGATCACCAGCGCGAGCATGGACTCCGCCACGGGGAGAATGCGGGGCACGATGCAGGGGTCGTGCCGCCCCTGGATGCTGATCTCCACGGGGCGGTTCTCTGTATCCACCGTGCTCTGAACCTTCCGAATTGACGCGGTGGGCTTGACCGCGATCCGCACCACGATCTCCTGCCCCGTGCTGATGCCGCCCAGGATTCCGCCGGCGTGGTTGCTGGCAAAGCCCTGCGGGGTGATGGGGTCGTTGTTCTCGGAGCCGAAGAGCCGCGCCGCGCGGAATCCCTCGCCGATCTCCACGCCCTTCACGGCGCCGATGCCCATCATCGCACTGGCGATCTGGGCATCCAGTTTGCCAAACACCGGGTCGCCGAGGCCGGGCGGGACGCCCGTTGCTGCGACCTCCACGACGCCCCCGACCGAGTCGCCGGCTGCCTGCGCCGCCGCGATCTCCCGCTCCATCTCTGCCGGATCCGTCCGCCTGTGGATCTCCATAATCTTCGCCGCGATCCGGATCCCGCGGGCGGCCAGGATCTTCATCGCCACGGCGGCGGCAGCTACCCTTGCCGCCGTCTCCCGCCCCGAGCTCCGCCCCCCGCCGCGGTGGTCCCGGAGCCCGTACTTCGCCTGGTAAGTGAAGTCCGCATGCCCGGGTCGGAAGAGCGTGCGGAGCGGCTCGTAGTCCCCGCTCCGCACGTCGCGGTTCTCGATCAAAAGAACGATGGGGGCTCCCGTGGTCCGCCCCTCGAACACGCCCGAGAGGATCTCCACGCGGTCCGCCTCCTGGCGTGCCGACGCGAGCGGGCTCCGCCCCGGGCGGCGGCGGTCCAGGAGAGGCTGGATGTCGGCCTCGGAGAGAGCCAGGCCCGGCGGGCAGCCGTCGATCACGACCCCGATCGCCTTCCCGTGGCTCTCCCCGAAGGTGGTGCAGCGGAAGTTCCGCCCGAAGGTGTTCATGGCGGGATCGCCTCCCGCACCAGCTGTTCCGGCACCCTGATTCCCGTGAAGAGCTCGAACTGCTCGCAGGCCTGGTGCACGAACATCTCTCTCCCGGAGATCGTGGCGCAGCCGGCGACTTTAGCCTCGCGGAGCAGCGGGGTCTCCGGCGGCGTGTAGACGAGGTCGAAGACCGTGCAGCCGGGCCGCAGATCTTCGGCGGTCAGCAGGGTGCGGGTGTCGGGCTCCATCCCGACGGAGGTCGCGTTCACCACCAGATCCGCCGGAATCCGGCGGATGTCTGCCAGCCCGCCGGCCCGGCACCCGAAGCGTTCGGCAAGCTCTTTCGCCCTCTCCACCGTGCGGTTCAGGATGGTCACGTCCATCTCCAGCGCCGTTAGCGCATATGCCGCTGCCGCCGCCGCACCGCCGCCCCCCAGGAGCACGGCCCGGGATCCCTTCAGGTGGGAGATCGGCCGCTGTATGCCCAGCCAGTCGGTATTGTAGCCGTACATCCTGCCTCCGCAGCGCACCACCGTATTGACCGCCCCGATGGCGGCGGCGTGCTCGTCCACCACATCCAGGTATGGAACGGCATCCGCCTTGAAGGGGATGGTAACGGAGAGCCCGCGGAAGTCCATCCGCTGCACCGCCTGCATGATATCGCCGATCGAGGGCCACTCGATGCGGGTGTAGAAGCAGTCCAGGCCGTAGCGGGCGAAGAGGCGGTTGTACATGGGCGGGCTGCGGCTGTGGACGCAGGGGTTTCCCAAGATCGCGTAG
>JAXDAH010000169.1:0-4629 GCA_034679905.1 Methanomicrobiales archaeon
AGAAAAAGGAAAATACCCATAATAATCAGAGTTGTTCGCATGATAATCCCCTGCAACACGCTGCAATAGCAACCCAGACTGATAAATGTTTGCCACCCGCATAAAAACGGGAATCCGGACAGGAACCGGCCTGGCAGGCCCATGCATTCGAGTATCCTGCCATCCAGGCGAGGTGCCCGCGCTGATGCAATTCGTCAAGGTTATCAGGAGGAGAGCTGCGGGTAGCGCATTTCCCCTCTCTACCGGTCTCAGGATGAAAAAGAGTTGAAAAATTGCACGGTTACTTGCCGATCTTCCCTCTCACGCGGCCCGTGAGCGGGAAGTTGTCCATGTACCCACCTCCCAGATCGTAGGCCTGATCGCAGATGCCGTTCCGATCGGCATCAAGACAGGTCTCGGAGTACCCGTCACCCATCGGCGATGCCCAGTAGTTCCCGCCGCACCACGTTCCCCCGATGATGTTCCGCGCATGCGTGAGCGGGGTGTTGCAGGCGGTCGACTCCGGCATTCCCTGGAGATCGACATTGTTCGTGTTCCGGAGATAATTGTTCGCGATCGTGCCGAGGGTGTTGTCCCACATCCGGATCCCCCAGGCATTGTCCTTGATCTGGCTGCCGTAGACGTTGCACCCGGACATCGGCTCACAGAAGATGCCGTACTCGCTCCCCTGAATGATGCTGCCCCGCACCGTGATCCCGCCATCGGCAGCACCGATCGCATAGTCATTGTTCTTTAATGTACACTTTGTTATTTTGACGCCAAACGCGGATGTGACGCCGATGCCACTATCCCAGTCGGTGAGCACCAGGTTGCGGACAACCGCCCCGTCGGCGACGTCCATGCCGTGGATGGAGATGCCCGTCCCCGTGCCGATACCGTCCAGTTTATGCCCTCTCCCATCGATCGTTGCCGCTGCCTGGACATCGAGGCAGATGCCGTCAGGGCCGGGATCCATGTTTTTCAAGTCATGTTTCAGCACGTAGACCCCCGGACTGTTTATCACCATACAGGATGTTACCGGAGTCGCTGCCGTTGCCATTGCCGGAACGGCGAAGAGAAGTGAAACCGCTAAAAGAAGAAACAGGTTTTTCAGCTGCACGCAGAACCCCTCCTTGGGGCAAGGCTCAAAGGCATCTGTTGTTATTAAACGTATGCATCCCGGCGCTGCGTCGCAGCTGCGCAAGGCGACGCAGCGTTATCGGTAGAGGTTCACCGCGAGCCGTTGAGGATCTCTGCACGTAAATCTTTCAGACCCGTGTCCCCCCTACCGCCGGGCGAGGCCGATCAAGTAGAGCAGCTGCAGGATCGCGACGGCCGCGGCGCCCACGTAGGTGAGGGCGGCCGCGTTCAGCATCGAGCGGGCGCCGCTGCGATCCTGCTCGTCCACCAGCAGGTTCGCCTCGTCCAGCATCCGCAGCGCCCGCCGGCTGGCGTCGAGTTCTATGGGGATGGTCAGAACAGAGAAGATCACCACCAGCAGGAAGAAGCCGATCCCGATCCAGAGCAGTCCCGCCACGCCGGCGATGATGCCGAGGAAGATGAACAGGTAGGCGAGGGTCGGGCTGAACCGCAGCGCCGGCACCAGAATGTTGCGCACCGCCATCAGTCCCGAGCCCGCCTGGTACTGCTGCACGTGCCCGATCTCGTGCGCCGTGACCGCCATCGCCGCGATGGAGGGCTGGGCGGCCACCGGCTCGGAGAGGCGGACCACGTTCGCCCGGGGGTCGAAGTGGTCGGTGAGCGCCCCGGGGGTGCGCTGCAGGGGAACGGATTTCAGGGCGGTGCGGCTGAAGAGCTGCTGACCCACCTGGGCGCCGTTCAGGTTGGACCCGTTGCGGACGGTGGACCATTTGGCGTAGGTCCTCCGCAGGTAGAGCTGGACCCCCCCGGAGATCAGCAGCGTGGGTATCAGCACCAGCAGGAAGTAGATGGGATCGAGCCAGAAGACCATCGGGATCTCTCCTCGTGCTCCCTGTGGGGTTGTGGTGCTCTTATAGGTTATGCCGCCCGACGCTCCCTTGCTCGGGAGCTGGCCGCCAGGCGTTGCCCGAAGGTCGTTCCCATCGTCCATGCCCTGGAAGTGCCGGCAGAAACCCCCCTGCCGCCTGCCGGCCCGGTTCCGCTCTCGGCTTGAGCCACGCTCTCTCCTGCATCAGCCCGCAGTATCGAATAAGCGTTCCTAATACACTTTTTCGCCAAAAACGGACCATATCAGGCTTCTCCCACTCGTGCCGGCCCTCCAACCGCATCCGGGTCCGGCAAAACTCCGTTTGTCATTCATGCAGACTTCGGTGCGAAGAGGGCATACAATGTACCGCATACGCGGTAGAGCGATACGTGCATGTCGGAAGTATTCGGCATGGCACTACTGCCCGTGTGCTCATCGGGTCGGGAAGTGCGGTTGGGCCGGCTCTGGAATTCCCATAGAGCCCTTGCCTTCGGGCTGACTGGGTCGAGTCAATCGGCTTTTTACCATATTGTCCCGCGCCTGGTGTTCAAACGCCTGCATCCCCGGCAGGAGGCAGCGGAAGATATAGTATGCCGATAGGAGAAGCCTGAAAGCGAAGCGACCCATGCACCCCTTAAAAACGCTGGCCTCGATCGGGATCGCCCTCCTGGCGGGGATCGCCCTCTACCGCTTCTGGATCCGGGAACCAGGGCGTTCCGGGGTGCGATTCCCGGCGGATAGTGTGCGGCTGGCAGCAACGGCCTTCTGGTCCGTCCTCTCCCTCGGGATTAGCGCGATCGAGTTCGTCCTGGTCGGCGGACTGCTCCTCGGGGGCACGATCGCGGTGACGATCCATTCCTGCATCCCCGCCCGCCTCTACCCGGTTATGCATCCGATCGAGCGCCTGCCCGCAGCAGGCGCTCAGGAGAAGGGAAGATACACAGGGGGAGCATAGGTGTGTCGAGCGTATACGCTGTAGATAATTGTCACGGCAACGGCCGGAGCGGCAGCCCTCCAGCCCAAATAGTAGTGAATCGAGCATGCGGACGGGGTGCGCGCCCGGCTGCAACGCCCGTTCTGCACTCGAAAGGCCTGGCACTATAAAGCCAGAGGGGGCTTCCCGGGGCAGGGGATCATTCGGGAGGGGGAGTCTTCGGGATCACGTCGTCGGGGATCTCCTCCGGGATCGCTTTCTCGATCTCTTTCACGATCTCGGACACCTGCTCCGTCTTCGGGATCTCCCCCAGAATGCTCTCGTCCGGCGGCGCCTCTTTTGGCTCCAGCTCGGGCTCCTCCTCTCCTGCTCCCAGGAACCGTGCCCCCTGCCGGATCAGCTCCGAGATCTCGAACGGGAAGACGATCTTCGTCGCCTGGCCGTCTGCGATCTGCTTCAACGCGTTCAGGGAAAGGACGGTGATCGAACGGCGATCCAGCGGCTGGGCGCCTACCGCGAGGATCCGGAGTCCCTGCGCCTCGCCCTGGGCCTGGAGGATGCGGGAGGTGCGGTCGCCTTCGGCACGCAGGATCTTGCTCTGCCGCTCCCCCTCGGCCTCCAGGATCATGCTCTTTCGCCGCCCCTCGGCCTTGAGGATCGCGGAACGCTTCTCGCCGTCGGCACGGAGGATCGCAGCCCTCCTCTCCCTCTCCGCGGCGGTCTGCTCCGTCATCGCCTGCTTCACGGCGCCGACCGGATCCACCTCTTTTATCTCGACGCGTTCGACCTTGACGCCCCACTGGTCGGTCTCGCGATCCAGCGTATCCCGAAGCCGCGCGTTGATGACGTCACGGTTATAGAGGATCTCGTCGAGCTCCATATCCCCGATGATGCCCCGCAGACTCGTCTGGGCGAGAGCCACCGTCGCCATCCGGTAGTTCGTCACCTCAAAGAAGGCCTTCTCGGGGTCGACGATCCGCACGTAGACAATCGCATCCACGTTTGTCGGGGAGTTGTCCTTGGTGATGACCTCCTGGGAGGGGACATCCATCACCTGCGTCCGCAGATCCTGCTTCACGACCTGGGTGATGAACGGGACCACCCAGCGGAACCCGGGATTCATCCGCCCGACATACTGGCCCAGGCGAATCTGCAGGCCCTGCTCGTAGGGCTGGACGATCACGACGCCCCGCGCGAATATGAACACGATCACGAGAATCAGAATGATTGCAATGATACTCTCGAATACTACCATGACTACGTCACTTCCTCTACAACGACATGGACTCCCTCGCTTTTGAGCACCCGCACTCTCCTGCCGGCAGGGATGGTGCCGGCCTCCGCCCGTGCGCTGAACTCCATCCCCGCGATGAGGACCTTCCCCGAGAGGGAGTCCGAATCCACCGCCCTGACGACTCTCCCTTCCCGCCCGACCAGTGAGTCCCGGCTGATCGTGGTCGGGGAGGCGTCGGGCGTGAGGCGGCCGTACAGCCAGACGGTGAAGACCGCGGCCGCCAGCGCGACGCTGACGCCGATGATGATGCCCCAGACGGAGGTGAAGATCTCGACGCCCAGCAGGAGCAGGATGCCGAGGATGATCAGCACCGTCGCCGGCACCGCAATGAAGAACCCGGGGCTGTAGGCCTCTACCAGGAGGAGAACCGACCCGCTGATGACCATCACCCAGCCGATGATGATGTCGAGCTCTACCATGAGGAAGCGTGGGTGGTGACACTAAAAAAGGGTA
>JAXDAH010000170.1:0-6309 GCA_034679905.1 Methanomicrobiales archaeon
CGAGAGCATCACGGCCGAGGCCGGGGCGCTGACCTATATGACCCCGAACTTCGACGTGGAGACCCGGATGCGGGAAAGGGGACTCCTCGGGACGTTGGGCCTGATGATCTTCGGCGGGCAGTCGTTCTTCGTGAACGACTATATCGCACGAGACGGGTTGGGAAAGATCGCGTTTGTATCCGCTCCCATCGGGGACGTGTACGAGCTGCAGCTATCCCCCGACCACGGCTACATCATCCAGAAGGGCGGCTACATCGCCTCGACCCCCGGCCTCGACCTGGACGTGCAGTGGGAAGGGTTCACAAAAGGGCTCTTCGGCCAGGGGCTCTTCATGATCCGGGTGCGGGGCGAGGGTACGCTGTTCATCAACACCTTCGGGGCGATCGACAGGCACATCCTGGAGAAGGGAGAGACCCTGATTGTGGACAACTACCACCTGGTGGCCTTCAGCGACACCTGCAGCTACCGCGTGCAGGAGTTCGGCGGCTTCAAGGGAACGGTGCTGAGCGGCGAGGGCCTGGTCACCGAGATCAGCGGACCGGGAGACATCTACATCCAGACCAAAAACCTGCGGGAGTTTGTCGACTGGCTCTGGCCGCTTCTGGAGCCCCGCATACAGGTGCGGTCCCGGGCCCGCTGAAAGCCAGGCTGGGCGCGGGAAGCCCGGCTCGCAGCTCTCCTATCCGTTCAACAAGAATGCCGGAGTATCGGAACTCTGCCCGGGCTGCGTACACGGTCGACTGCCAGGCGACTCTGCAACTCCGCCAGACTGCCGCTTCTTCCACCAGAATAAAAAGGATCGAACACTTCAGAATCCCAGGTACTCGATCCCCCAGAGCACGACGACGATCAGGATTATCATCGGGACGATCACCGCCCAGGGACGGACGCCGAACAGCTCCGGGATAGTCGCATCGGGAAACGCACCCTTCTGCAGGACCCATGCATCCAGGCGCGGATACAGCGCCGCGAAGATACCGGCCCCGGCGGTGATCCCCACCGCTCCGCCGAACAGGGCATCGAGCGCACCGGATCCGACGGCGCCGGCGACCGTTCCGGGACAGTAGCCGAGCACGGCGAACCCGCACCCGAACAGGATCCCGCCGAGCACCGTGGAGCCGATCGACCCGCCCTTGGTGTGGAGGGTCGCCAGGCCCCGCCCCTTCAGGAAGTAGACGCCCACCATGCCGACGGCCACGGCAGAGAGCATCACCTTTAAAACGGTGAAGTCGGTGAGGAGGAGCTGTCCGATGATGACATCGTAGCGGGTGACGCCGCCCAGCTGGAGGAAGGTGCCGAACGCGATCCCCATCAGCAGTCCCAGCACCAGCTGCCGCGATCTATTCCGGTGCAGGGCCTGCAGGGAACGGCCTCTTGTCCCCTTCATAGGGAAATCACCCCGTAGAGGAGAAATGCCGCGATGATCCCGCTGATGAAGAATACGATCACGGCAACCCAGCTGGACACCGCCAGCTGGAGCGTTCCTGAGATTCCGTGCCCGCTGGTGCAGCCACCGGCCCAGCGGGCCCCGATGCCCATCAGGATGCCCCCGATGAGGGCGACCGCGAAGCGGAGCGGAACGCTCGATCCGAATGCCGCCTCGAAGGTGGAAGGGACCCAGATGACGGCAAACTCGCCCAGGAGAACCGCTGTTACAAAGGCGCCGATGACGATGCCCAGCACCAGCATCCACTCCCAGTCGATCTGCGGGACGAATTTCCTGTAGTAGGGCTTGTTCAGCACCGCATCCCCGCGAACCGCCCTCTCCAGCATGCCGCTCGTCCGTGCATAGGCCGTCGAGCATCCGAGAGGCTTGTCGGAGAGGAGGAATGCAAACCAGCTGAGGATGCCGATTCCCATACCGGCAATGTAGGGTGTCCATTCCATACTATCCCTCAGGAGTATCCTGCGGCAAGGTACCCCGTGATGCCGCCTGCCGCGTTGTAGACCTCGGCGAATCCCTTCTGCTTGAGGATGCTGGCGCCCAGACTCGAGCGGTGCCCTGTGCGGCACATCAGGAGGACGGGCTGCGCGGGATCCAGCTCGGCATATCGCGTCCGGAGATCGGGGGCCATGATATGGATCGCCCCCGGGATGTGCTGCTCTGCATACTCCTCCGGGGATCGCACATCGACCAAGACCGTCTTCCCTTCGGTGATCCGGGCGTGCGTCTCCTCGGGCGAGAGCTGGCAGATGTGATCGAGGGGGAAGCCTGCCATGGCCCAGGCATGGGTTCCCCCTTCGAGGTATCCGACAGTACGATCCAGCCCGACACGGCGGAGCTGGACGACGGCGTCCCGCACCTCCGCGGGATTGTCCGATACCAGGAGAACATCCTTGTCGGGGGGAAGCACCCAACCCGCGAACGTGGCGAAGTTCCCGGCAATATCGATCTGGTAGCTGCCGGGGATGTGCTGTCCACCGAAGGCGGCGTAGTTCTGGATAGAGAGCACGATGGTGTCCTCCTCTCCTGCCCTTGCCCGGATCTCGTCCGGCTGCATGGGGCGGGCCTTCGGAAGCGTGCGAGCGAGCGCGGGGCCCTGGCGGTTGATCTCGCTGCAGCGGCTGAAGTGATCCGGTGCCGGGGGCATATTCTCGGTGAGCGAGCGGATGAACTCCTCGCGGCCGAGATTTAAGGCTCTGTTGAACCTCCGTTCGTAGCCGATAGTAGAGAACCGCATCGCACCCATCGCCCGGCCGCAGAGGGAGCCGGCGCCGTGTGCGGGAAACAGAAGACAGGAGTCGGGAAGGCGGAGAATCTTGTCATGCAGGCTCTCGTAGAGATTCCCCGCCAGCTCGCGGGCTCTCCCGGGGAAGAGATCGGGCCTTCCTACGTCGCCGACGAACAGGGCGTCTCCCGTGAATACGGCGGCCGGTTCCTCGCCGCGGGCGGGATCGGTCACGACATAGGTCACGCCGTCGGGCGTATGCCCGGGCGTATCGAGCACATCGACTGCAACGTTCTCGATCTCGAACCTCGTGCCGTCCGACACCGCCACGTGGTCGAAGGCAAGCCTTCCGGATGCCGGCCCGTAGATTTTAGCGCCGGAGACCCCGGCGAGGTCCCGGTGTCCGGAGACGAAGTCTGCATGCAGGTGCGTCTCCAGGATGTGCGTGATCTCGAGACCGAGACTTCGCGCTGCATCCACGTAGCGGTCGATATCCCGTGCCGGGTCGACGATGGCGCACGTGCTGCCGGCGCCGATCAGATAGGAGCTGTGCGCGATCCCCGGAATGAAAAACTGCTGGATGAACATGCTCGAGTTCCCCTGGCTCTTCTGTATGCTGAGAATCACGCGAATACTAGATAAATCCATCCCGTGACGATGACGAGGAATACGACCGTGAGGATGCTGCCGGCCCGCAGATAGTCCGCGTTGCGGTAGTCACCGGACGAGATGAGAAAGGCATTCACCTGGTGGGTGGGCAGCATAAACGAGTTGGAGGCGGACAGCCCCACCAGGAGGGCGAGGCCGCGAGGATCGATACCGCTTCCTGCCCCGACCAGGAGAACGACGGGGACGAGGATGACGACGGCGCCCACATTGGAGACAAAGAGAGTGAAAAAGGTCGTGAGCGCGCCGATGGTCAGGATCAACAGGAGGGGATGGGTCCCACCAACGAATTCGAGCAACCCGCCGGCAATCAGCGCCGCCGTCCCCGTATTGACCATCGCCGTGCCGAGCGGTATGAGCCCTGCCAGCAGGAAGACGACCTTCCAGTCGATCGAACGGTAGGCCTCGTCGATCTTGAGCACCCCACCGAGGACCATGACGAGCGCCCCGCTGAAGAGCCCGATAGAGATCGGCACGCCTGTCAGGGTCAGCGCGATCCCCCCGACGAAGCAGAGGAGGGCAAGGGGCGCCTTCTCCTTTCGCACCGCCGCCTCCTCGACGGGGGTGTTGAGGGTGAAGTTCGGGTCGGCTGCCAGGGCCTGCACCCGCTCCCAGGGTCCGAAACCGACGATGATGTCGGCCGTGGAGAGCGGAATGTCGCCATAGTCCTTCTGCATCTCGATCCCGCGCGATACGAGCACGATGGGTTCGATGCCATACTTCCTTCGGAATGCGATATCGCGAAACGATCTGCCGATCACCGCCGCCCGCGGGCGGACCATGAACTCCACAAATCCAGCACGCTCGCCACCCACCTCGGCCGAGAAGCGTTCCGGATCGGCAATACGCTCGAGGGAGTAGTCCGCTGCGAACCGTTCTGCATCGCCTTCTTCACCGAGGAGGGTGATGACCTGGGAGGCGCGGAAGGGCGTGTGGCGCCAGGGGGCATACAGCATATCTCCCTTTTCCGTTATCGCGAGGAGATGGAGGGAGTACCGCGTCTTCAGGTCCACTTCGTCCCTCTCCAATCCCGCCAGGGGACTATACTCGGGGATGCGGTAATGGTGCATGGCGGTGGGAAACCCCCAGACATCGGCAAGTCTCTCCTGGACTCCTGGCTCGATCTTCTTTGGCTTTGCTCCGGGGAGGACGTAGCCGCCCAGGACGAGGAAGTAGGCAATGCCCGTGCCGAGAAGGAGAATGCCCACCGGTGTCACCGTAAAGATCCCAAACGGCTCCAGATCGTTTGTCGCGAGGAGATCGTTGAGGATGATGAGGGCCCCCGAGCCTATCATGGTGAGGGTGCCGCCCAGGATGGCGGCAAACCCGAGCGGCATGACGAGTCGCGGAGGGGGTACTTTCGTCTGCCGGGACACTCTCAACAGTGCCGGAAGGAAGAGAGCGACAGTGCCAATGTTCTGCATGAATGCGGAGAGAAGACCGACGATGGCGGAGAACGTTGCAAGGAGCCTCTTCTCGCTTTTCCCGGCAAAAACCACAATGGAGCGCGAGAGCCTGCCGGTGATCCCGGTCCGATCGATACCGGCGCCCAGTATCATGAGCGAGATGATCGCCAGCACCGCGTTGCTGGCAAAACCCGAGAACGCCTCCGCCGCGCTGACGAGGCCGAACCAGAAGAGCAGGACGATGACGAGGATGGCAACCACATCGACGCGAAGCAGCTCCGTTACCAGGAGCACGATCGTGATCGCGAGAACCAGCAGCATCAGAATGATCTGAGTATCCATCCCCTCCACCCCGCGGTGCAGTCCTCCCGAATATCAATGCCGGCGTATCCCTTTAAACCGATGCATGCAGGACGGTGTCCCCTCCCCGCCGATACCCGCGTTCAGGTCAGGTCCCGCGCCCGCTGGAAGGCGGGCAGGACGTCCGGGGGCGGGAAGGAGACCGGAACCGCCGTATCCAGGTCCAGGGTCGTCTGCCCCGTCTTCTGCCGTAGGGGCGTGTATGAGAGGCAGTACACGCGGTCCGCCCTCCTCGCGATCCGTCGCAGGGAGTAGGTGATCCCGGGCGCGTAGAGAATGACGGCGGCGTTCCGCGCCGCCTCCCGCATCGCCATGGAGGCCGGAAAGATCAGCCGCCGACCCTCGCCCTCGTACAGGCCGGGATCGTGCTCGATGAAGAGGATGGTGTGGGGGGCCTCCTGGAGGATGGTCAGGAGCTGATAGCCCGTGAAGCCCCGCTGGACGTCCAGGTTCTGGCGGGTGCGGTGAATGCCCGTGAGAAGCTGGGAGTAGTTGCCGCAGACGTAGAGGGTGGTGTACTGCTGCAGGTCGTCGCACCCGTTCAGGGCCTCGAGCATCATCGGGATCGGGGCCACGATCAGCGTGAACGTGCCCGTCTCGACGGCGATCTTCGGGTGCAGCTCGAACTCCATACGGGCATCCGGTAGCTGGAGCGTGGGCGGCATATGAAGGCAGCAAATGACGGCGCGAAAGTGCCGCTGCAGGGCAGCCGGCGGGAGGCAGGTGGACCGGCTGCACTCGGTATCGCGTCTCTCCGATCCGCTGCCGTGCCGGGAGACCCGGCACGGGGATCGGGAGCCGTATCGCCGCGATCGGAGAGCCGGTTGCAACCGCGGGATGGCAGCACCGCGAGGAGGAGGGCGATGAGCAGCGCGGTCAGGCCACGGCACAGGTTCCGGGCGCGGGCTCCGGGCTCGTCCGGGGATCCAGCACCACACCAGCCCGAGAGGGAGAACTCCCTCCAGACCCGTGCGGGGGATCAGGCAGGTAAGATGCGGAAGAGCGAGGTCCGCAGGAATGGGCGGGGGCGGGTCTCATCCGACACCTTCGCCGGAAGACTGAATTCCCATAGAATCCCAAAAAGGGGGTATCGCACGCGGGGGTGGGGGGCAGTTGGGGGAGGGGGGCGCGGCCCCCACCCCCCTCCAAAAACACCAGCGATAGAACCAGCAGAGCGATACGGCGCGAACGGAACCCCCAAAACCAAA
>JAXDAH010000171.1:0-13626 GCA_034679905.1 Methanomicrobiales archaeon
CAGGCGAATCTCCTTTCCGATCATGGCGCCTTCCCCCGCAGCGCCGCCAGGGCATCGTTCGCCGTCCTGCCCTCATGCACGATCATCGCCGCCGCCCGCACGAAGCGGTCCGGCGCCGGGTGCTGGAAGGCGTTCCGCCCGATGGAGATGCCGGCCGCTCCCCCCTGCATCGCCCCCTCGATCAGCTCCAGGGTGGAGCGGTCGTCCGTCCGGGAGCCTCCCGCCACCACCACCGGTACCGGGCAGCCTTTCGTCACCTCCAGGAAGGTGTCGACATCCCCCGTGTAGACGGTCTTCACGATATCAGCGCCGAGCTCCGCGCCGACGCGGGCCGCCAGCTTCACCTGGTCGACGTCGTTCTCGCACTCGACCTTCTTCCCTCTTGGGTACATCATGGCGAGCAGCGGCATGCCCCACTCGATGCACTCCACCGAGATGCGCCCGAGGTCGGCGAGCATCCGCGCCTCCGACTCCGCGCCAATGTTGATGTGCACCGAGACGCCGTCTGCGCCCATCTTGAGGGCGTTCGTCACCGTGTTCACGAGCACCTTGTCGTTCGGATCGGGGCCGATCGCCGTGCTGGCCGACAGGTGCAGGATCAGTCCGACGTCGTGCCCCTTGCGGCGGTGGCCGTGGAGGGCGAGGCCCAGGTGGCCGATCACGGCATTCGCGCCGCCCTCGGCCACCAGGTTCACCGTCCGTTCCATATCGATCAGCCCCTCTATCGGGCCGTTCGTCACCCCGTGATCCATGGGGACGATGACCGTCTTGCCCGTATTCCGATCCAAAATCCGTTCCAACCGAATTTCTTTACCTCTCATGTCAATCAATCCTCCCATTTTTAAACTGGTCAAAATGGGAAATGCCTAAAAATACCAGAAGAAGCGATAAAAGGCGGCGAGTGCCGTCGATGGGATTACTGTGCATGCCAGTACGGCCGCTCTGCTGGATGCGACGGACGCGATCCCGGAGAGGGGACGTTCACCGGACATTGCTATGCTATAGCATGGCATAGTATATATACCTGGCTGTTTCAGCCCTGCCGCCGCCCTCCGTGGGTCCTGGACGTGATCGACATTGCTTCCACCAGCGGTCTCCTTCCGTGGGATACACAAGAGAAGCGCTCCTGGCTCCGTGACAGGATCATCTAGCGGTGGTGATTATATATCTGCCGCGGAGAACCTAGCTGATATAATCTCCATCGAGTTTCACACAATACTCCCCGGGGGACCGCGTATGCGGAAGAGCCACGAGCTTCTCTTACAGCTCTACCACGATCCCAGGTATGCGTTCGCACAGGTTCGTGTCGATTACATCGACCGCGGGGCCCCGCAGGACACATCCGGGGTGAAAGGGGAGAATATCGCCCGCCTGGACAGCCAGTACATGGAGATCCGCACCGAGAGGGGGATCACCTGCATCCCCTACCACCGTATCCTGCGGATCCGCTACGGCAGCGAGATCCTGTGGGATCGCTCTGTTTCCCGCGAGAGGCGGAGTGCAGGCGGCTCGGAATGAGCGCCACCTTTTTTTATCGATAGCGCCAATATATTGAGGATGCCTCAGTGGCTTAGTTGGCAGAGCGGCTGACTTGTAATCAGCAGGCCCCGAGTTCAAATCTCGGCTGAGGCTTCTTTTAATTCTTGGTTACAATCCCTATTAGGCTATTCTTTGATTTGGAGACAACACGGGGATTGCCGGTCAAGCATACCGGAAACCTGACTATCGCCACGCTCTTCTTCGAGCTGCCGCACTGGACGTACCTTTGAGTTGAACCGCTCCGGGATCGAGCGCTACAGCCACGAGGAGCTCGCGGCGGAGATGGATGCGCCGTTCCTGTGTGTCATGACAGGGATGGACCTGCCCGTGCTCGAGAACCAGGCCGCCTACAGAGCGGGCTGGCTGCAGCACATCCAGCACGGCTCGGCAGCCGATGTGATCCGGGCGGCGTTGGATGCCCAGCGGGCGGCCGATTGCCTGACCGGGGGTGGGGAGGATCCCGCCCCTTCTTCCCGGGTGTTACTGACGGGCGAGACTCTTCGCTCGCTCTGCTCGCTTCGTGGCGGCTGTTCTCTTCCCGCCGCTCGCATCACCGTTCCGCGGGCATGCTCGCGGCTGTAAAAATCATCCCACTTAAGAAGGAACAGCGCGGCGTGCTTGATTATAACCGTCCATAGCGTTTGTGGGCCTGTTCAATCGTCATGATATCCAGGATCCGCACGACCTGTTCCTCCAGGATGCGATAAAATGCGGTGTAGCTCCGGCCGATGTGGATGCGGTAGAGCTCGTAGCCTACACCCAGCTCGAGGCGTTCTTTGTCGCCGCCATGGCCGGGATAGGGATCCTCATGCAGGCGGAGCAGGTGCTCTTTGACGATCCGCCGGCTCCGCTCGGGCAGAGTGTCGAGGAACTTCTGGGTCTTGTTCTTACTGATGGTCAGCCGATACATCCTGGATCCGGTCTACATCAGGGTTCGAGGTCAACGAACTCGTCTTCTTCCTCGATCCGTTTCATGTCCTCCAGGAGTCGGCATTTCTTCTCCCGCTTCACCATGGTGCTCAGGAGGGCATCGAAGGTCTGGCCCGGCTCCTTGAGCTGGGAGATCTCTCGCCAGACCTCTTCGGATACCGGGATCCGCTTCACGGCACCGCCGCGGGACTCTGTCATGGTCATGAATACGCACCTCCGTATGCAGTTGTAAATGTTTCCAATGGTGATAAGGTTTACAGTATGGCATGAGGCCTCTTTATAAGGGATACCAAAGTGCCGGTATCGGCGAGAATAGAGCCAATTCAGGGGAAACCGTGGATCTCGCGAATTGCATAGAAGCCCAAGAACCGCTATGTCGACGTTGGGGGGTATCGAGTGTTATCCTGTCCAGAAACAGGGCCTGAAAACGGCTCTGGCGAGGCCGCCAAAAATTCAATACTTAGAGATATTTCGGCAAAGGCCTGATAAATTGTGGCTTTTAAGGAACATGCTATAAATGCGACGTCTCCAGAGTTGGTAGAGTGGGGGAAACCTAAGGAAAAAAGCCCAATGCGGTCTCATTTCGACATTCTATAATAGCAAAGGTATTGATTGTGACCTCCGGGGGGCAGTGCTGCATGATGTGTTAGGAGGCGAGAAAGGGGTTTTCAGGATAAGTCATTCCCAGGCAAGATCGGGTTTATTTTTATTAACCCTCGTAAAATTGAGGATTTTGGGCGCGCATATGGTAGTTTATGAAAATAGCCCCAATTAACCCAATTTAGGCAGGATCCGTGATGACGCTAATTTATCCCCAGTTTGTCCAAATCTCTATTGTAGGGGGATTGAGCCCCACGAACCCGGACAGTAGGTAGGAAAACAATCCAAAAATCGACTTCGGATATCATAGAGGGTTTAGACACACGGTCCTGTCTTTCGGCTGGGCGGTCGCGTCCAGGCCGAGCGCTGCCTTGAGAAAGGTATGCAGCTGCGCGGGGAGAGCAGGGATCTCAAGCCGCTGCTGGGGCACTCCAGCAGGTTATGCCCCCTTTTCACGGCTGGAACTCAGGGGACGATGATCCGAAAAAAATTATTTTGGGATACACTGGTGCTTCATGGTGGCAGTCCCATGGGTGGGAGTGCAGGCATAGTACCCGTGGACTGCCGCGTGGCGGATCTCGCCGATACTATAAAGTCTTTAAGGTGCGTTTGAGCCATGGATAGCCAAAGAGCGAGCTGAACCTGCGCCAGGTCAAGCGCACTATCGAAGCCCCTCCCCCCATACCCTCAGCTCTGCTGATACCGATAGTCGGGGGTTCCCCTGCCCTGAGCTGCGAAGCTGGAATCGGAGCGCTGCATCAAGGCTGGTGAGGAGTGCTGCTCCGACTCACCGTACAGGCCCTATCGCGATCAGGTGGGGATACCCCGGCTGCAGCTGGGGGATCTTTTCAGCGGACCATTGAGAACTAGGCCCGCCCGACTCGAGTATTGAGCGCCGAACTCTGCCCATGCGATCCAGACCTATCGCACCTGGGAAGAGGGGGGAGGGGGGAACCCCTTTTTGGAACGACTATTCCAGGAGATCGTCCTCGCGATCCTGAGGCGAGGGCAGTCTTCGAGGGGGGCGCGTACTGCTGCAACGAGGGGGAGTAGGACGATGCCTGCCCCCCGTGCCGGGATACGACTCCGGGGGCCTGGAAGACTGCCATATAGCATCTCAGAATTGTACTCCCGTCCGAGGTTGGATACGCCTCGTGCCGGCTTGAAAAGGAGATGAGATCTTCCAGCGGATAGACCTGATATTCGCCAATGAACCGGGTTCCTGCCCACGGACGCGGAGGCATCGGTAGTCACACGGGGATCGGGCGGCAGCATGGCGATTCCACATCCGGGCGCGGGAGATGCCTCTGCGTTGCATCGATTCTTCGGCATGAGGGCTGCGATGGGGAATCCACCGGGATTCTCGCCATGCACCGCATCCGAATCTGAATCGGCCGATCCCCCTCATCCAATCGCTGATGAATGTCCCCCTATTGCTGAGGGTTCATGAAAAAGGGCCCCAGAGCAGTTTACATCCCGAGTTCTCGCTGCAGTCTCCAGATCTCCCAAAGGCAGAATCTGGTCGCAATACTACCGTGTACAATTCGCCCCTGCTGCTCTGAGGCAGCACCCCCTAGCTCCTCCAGACCATATACTTTGTGCCCGGCAATTGCCATCCCGGGTGACATGCATGTTTCATCGGAAGTGCGATCCGCATCGTCCCGAGTCTTGCCTGCACCGATCCGGAAAACAGAAGGGAGGTCCGTGGACCTCAGCAGGGCGATGCATCACTCTTTATCGCGATCCGCTCGCCGTGGCTGCCGCGGGAGCCATGCGGCCCCGCATGGAGCGTTCGATGCGGTCGGCCATCTCCCGCTTCACCCGCTGGTAGATCTCGGCGCTGTCCTTCTCGGCGAGGCCGCTGCCAAGCGTCTTCACGACATCCTCGGATGGAACGCCGCTCTCGTTCACGGTCCGCTGGTACATGAAGGTGGCCCAGTCGTCGGGAAGATCGGCGAGCCGCACGAACTCCATGTTGTAAGGCATGAGCTCGATCTGGGTCTCGACCACCCGGTTCACGTAGTCCTTGTTGGGCTCGAAGACGATCAGGGGATCGATCACGTCGGCCTGCACGATATCCCGGATGTCTCGCTTCTCGTACTTCTGGATCAGGTCGGCGCACATGTTGAAATGCGTGATCTCCATCCGCGCGAAGTTGTCCCATATGCTTCGGATCCGTGGATCCTGCTCGGTCTGGGCGCAGGAGAAGTAGTTGTAGGCCTCATGCAGCTGCAGCATCGCCGCCTTCTCGAGCATCGACTCGTTCGGGTCTCCCAGCAGCCCGTACTGGGTGACGTGCTGCTCCTCGATCTCGGCGATCTCTGCATAGAGCTTGCGTGCCAGGTCGTCGGGGTACATGAACCCGTGGGACTTGTAGAAGAGTTCGGTCTGCTGCTCGCCGGAGGTGATCGTCATCTGGTTCATCTTCGTCTTGATATCGGCCGTATCCTTGTCGTAGTGCTTGCGCATGGTCTCGTTCGGGTGGCGGTGCTCGATGATGGTGGGTCGCCCGGGTTTTATCTCGGTCTTCTGCTGGGTGATGGACTCCGGGTTCTTGCTCTCCAGGATCTCCATCAGGCAACCGTAGCGGAAGAGGTGGTCGAAGTCCTCTATGAGGGCATAATCCAGCACCTGTTTCACGTAGGGATCCGGTTCGTTCTTTGCCAGGTTTGCCGTGAGGTCGACGGCCACCTGTTCGTATCCGATCGTCGTCTCGATGACCGACTGATCGGCGGGGTTGAGCCAGTTCACCGTCTGCTGGTGCTGGGAATCGATACGGCGGATGATCGCCATCTGGCGCTTGATCTCCGGGTTCTCCGTCATGCGTTCGATGGCATGGGAGGTGAGCACGGAGTTGTTCTCGATGCCGTTCATAAGAATGACACGGGTCCGGGTATAGGCGTCCACGTTCATCTTGTCGTAGGGGGCCGGTATCATCCCGTCCCAGCTCATGAACTGTTCCTCTATAGGGATGCCTTCCATCTCAAAGGGTTTGAATTGAGCCATCTTCCTTCCTCGTTGTATTCACAGGTTTCGGGAGAACTGATCGGCCAGAAGGGAGAGGAATGGCTTGTAAAAGCGTAGCCATCGGTTTTTGCTCCCTAAAAGCCGAGGCTGCATGTACCTTATGCATGAAAAAGGTATGGGAGAGTCATCAGACCGCGAAGGGCATGCCGTCCCCCGTTGCATTTGCAATCCGCAAATGCCTGAACCGCCGGGCTGCCTCTGCTCCCGGTTCCTGCGACTGCCAGGCAGGAATGCGAAAAATATACCACTCGGCTGTCACCGTATGCATGCCGTTTTCGGCTGGTGTGACGAATATGGAGACCGCTGCCTTTCAGTTCCCCCTCCTTCGAAGCCGCCTGGCATTTCCGAACGGAGGCGCGGCGGGAGGGGTGGGAGGTATCGGCGCCGGATATCGACACCATGCAGTTCTACGGTCCCCGCACCCGCCTGCTCATCCTGCTCGGCGCCATGCTCGGGGCCGCCATCCTGGGATCCGTCGGGGCGCTCGCGGAGTGGGGTGTGATCGGGATCGATCGGCTGGAGCCGCTCTTCGCATCGCCTGTCGGTGCGGTCGCCCTGCTCTATGCCGTGATCGGCGGGAGCCTGGGCGCGCTGGTGCCGGCCCTCGGGCTCCTGGAGGCGGCGCCGGCGAGGCCGCCGGTAGACAGACCGCACGCAGTGGCCCGGGGGTCAGGCGATCGGGACACGCTCCAGCGTATCGCAGGGCGGTATGGCGGTTGGGCCGTGTCGGCGGAGAGTGTTCCCGATAAACGGACTCGTACGCCGGATCCATGGAGGCAACAGGCGCCGCTCACCCTCAGCCACATGCTCGCCCGGGGGCTTGCTGTGGTAATGGCGGCAGGCCTGATCACCGCGACGGGCAATATCTGGATCCTCTCTGCCGCCTACGGGCCCGGGGCGGAACAGGAGAGCCGCATCGGCTGGACGCTGAAGAATGCGCAGCGGATCCCCGGCTATACGCCGGAGCAGGCGGCGGAGTCGCTCGCCGCGGTCCTGGGCGGTTCCCGCCTCGACGCCCCCGCCGATCCCATCGCCGCGGCGGTGCTCGCGCCGCTGGCGGCATCCCGCGGCCAGACGCTGGTCTACGAGGGATCCGGCAGCGGTCCGCCGGATATGGATACGCTGGCTGTAGAAGTGTTCCAGGAGCTCCAGAGCCCCGTGATCGTTCTGGTATCCGCAGAGGAGCCCGCGTACGTCATGCCCGCCGCATACGCCGCTGCACGCTTCCAGGCAGCGGTCGTGCACGTGCGCGACGGCGCAATTCCTGGAGCCGTCCAAGATGCACTTGCAATTGCAGGAGAAGAACGGCTGATCCTGGTCGCAGCGCCCGAGCGGTTGATCCCCGACTCCGCGCTCGACGGATTTCGGCAGTTTGGGGCAGTCGAGCGGATTGCTGACGAGAACATCTACCGCCACGCCCTCACCTGGTCACGGGATCGTTTCGGGGACTTCTGGTGGGGCATCGACGAGCGGATCTGGAACGACGGCTACTACTTTGCCATGGCAAACCCGGAGACGCCCGCCTTTGCAGCCGCCGGCCTCCCGATGGCCTATCGGGGCAACTACGGGCCGCTCCTCTACAGCCCGCAGGACGACCTCGATCCCTTCACCGACCAGTACCTCTGGCGGCTATCGCCGGACTTCTTCGTCTCGCCGGCGGACGGACCTTTTATGAACGTGCGGGTGCTCGGCGGGCCGGAGAGCATCGGTTACAACGCCCAGGCCCGGGCCGACCTCGCCCTGGAGACGCACGACTACCGGAATCAGGTGACCGGTGCGAGCGGGCTCGCCCTGCTCGGCTGGTCCTGGTTTATTGCAGGGCTTGCCGGGGCGATCTGGGCGCTCTTTGCGATGACAGCGCGGCTGCCGGGTTCCGGGTTCTATCCGCGGCTCTACTGGCCGCTCGCGATGCTGGTTCTCGGGCCGTTCGGCGTCCTTCTCTTCTTCCTGACCTACAGCGGGCGGCTGGTGGACCGCACGGGAGAGAACGCCCGCTATATGCGACCGCCCTGGGCACGCGGCGTCTCTGCGACGATCATGAGCCTCGGGATCGGGATGGCGCTCATGGTGGTGGTGATGTGGGAGGTCCAGCTCCGTGGCTTACCGCTCTTTACCACGTTCGCGTTCACTCCGCTCTTCTGGATCGGCGCTCCCATGACCTCGGTGCTGTGGATTGTTATGGTGCTCCCCGCGATCGCGCTCTCCACACTCTTCTTTATGGGCCCGATGATGGCGGATATGCACAAGAAGAGTTACATCGGAGGCGTGCGGATGGCCTTTCCCATCGTGATCCTCAGCATGGTCCGCGCATCCGTCGGCATGTGGAGTTTTGCCTGGTACTTCATGTCCTGGCAGGACCTCAGAGCTCCAGAGGACCTCTGGCTCTGGCTCGTTCCCCTCTGGGCCGCGAGGGTCGCCGGGTTCTTCACCGCCTATATCCCGAACTACCTGATGGTGCGGTTCGGCTGGAAGGAGGGCGGGCAGTGATCCGACCGGCCTATACGTTCACGGCCGTTGCCGCGCTCACGCTCCTCTTTCTCGGGATTCTCGTCGGAAGCTGGGAGCCCCCGGGGGCTCCCCTGAATGCAAGCAGCACGCAGAACGCCGAGCTGCTCAAACTGAGCGGTACCGCGGCCCGGCTCGGCGGGGAGGATCATATCCGGACCGCGGTCGCCTACTCACAGACCATCTACGTCCACGCACAGGACAAGGACCGCCCGGGTGCCGCTATCCTGGTGCGGGACGACGACCTGGCCTCCGCCATCGCCACCACCCGCCTGCAGCACTTCCCCATAAACGCTCCCCTCCTCTATCTCACAGATGAAGGGAGGACGCTCCCCGAAGCGACGCGGGAGGAATTGGACGGCTGGAGCCCGAAGGGGTGATGATGGACGGCAATGTCCAGGTCTACGTGGCCGGCAACGTCAGCGCGGAGATCGCAGGGCAGGTAGAGGAACTCGGGCTGCGCGTCCGTCGGATCTATGGCGCGGACCCCATCGCCTTTAACGAGGTGCTCGACGAGTACCTGGCGATTCTGGAGTCCAACCATCGGGATGTAGTGCTCGTAGGCTCCACGGCGGGGCTGGAGTACGCCCTGCCGGCGGCGAACTGGAACTCCCACATGGGCCACGGGTTCGCCTTCGTGACACCGGAAGGGGTGCCGGACTCCACGCGGCGGATCCTGGAGCGGAGCTGGCCGGACTATCCCTACATCTACGTCTTTGCGCCGCCGTCGGGGGTCAACGAGTCGGTGATGGAGGATCTTGCGAAGTACGGTCATGTACAGAGGATACCGGGGGATACTCCACAGGAGATGGCGGTCCGCTGGGCGGGCTACAAGGACTCGGGCCTCCGCGTGGACTGGTGGATCAGCTTCCGGCCGCGGTCCGGGGGCTGGGGCTATGCCGAGCCCGGCCATAACGTCCTGATGGGGGATCCGGCCGACTGGAGGGCGATCGCGCCAAGCGGCGTCCTCTCCCACATGGGCAAGCATGCCTTCCTGCTCCTGACCGAGCCGGGAGGCGAACGACTGCCGCCGCCGGTAGTATCCTACCTCCAAGGTGCTCCGCCCCACGCCCACGCACCCGAGCCAGCAGGTCTACAACCACGGTTGGATCCTGGGCGCATCGGTCAGCGACGAGACGATGCGGAACGTGAGCGACCTGCTGAGCGTGGAAAGGACAGAGACGCTCGCTAACATCTCCGGTCTTCCATCCTGACGACATCCTTTCAGGGGAATGGCGATAGCACTCATACCCGGTCTCTCATATGATTGGAAAAATCCTCGAAGAGACGATGGAGTCTCTCCAGCGGTGGGCCGCTAGGGAACATTTAAATGCACATCCATACTCCTGACGCCCTGTTCAGGGATCGTCCGATGGCGAGCACCTTCGGGCAGGGTATCGCACCCTCGCTCGCAGGATGGAGATCATGGGACGCGGAACTGTTGCGGCTGTACCGCTATTACGTCTCTACATTAGAAGAAGGTGAGGAGAATGGCAGAGAAGAAATACCAGTTGCCTGGTAAACCGGAATCATACTGGATCGCAACGACGCCACAGTCGCATTACCCCGCTCTGTCGGGATCGCAGCGGTTCGATGTGGCGATCCTCGGGGGCGGCATCATGGGGATCACCGCCGCGCTCCTCCTGAAGGAGGCGGGATTGAAGGTCGGCGTGATCGAGGCGGGCAGGATTATTGAAGGGGTTACCGGCCGTACTACGGCGAAGATCACCTCCCAGCACGGCCTGATCTACCGGAGGCTCGTGGAGCAGTTCGGGCGGGAGCGGGCGCAGCAGTACGCTCGTGCCAACCAGGTGGCGATTGAGCAGATCGCCAGCCAGGTGCAGCAGCGGGGCATCGCCTGCGATTTCATGCGGAAGCCCGCATACGTCTATGCGGAGTCGGAGAAGGACCAGGAGGCGGTGCAGAGAGAGGCGGACGCCGCCCGGGGGCTCGGGCTGCCCGCATCCTTTGTGGAGGACGTGCCGCTGCCTTTCGAGACGGAGGGTGCGGTGCGGTTCGAAAATCAGGCCCAGTTCCACCCCCGGAAGTACCTCTGCGCACTGGCCCGGGAGATCCCCGGCGACGGGAGCGCGATCTTCGAGGGGACGCGGGCACTCTCTATTCAGGATGGCGAGCCCGTGACGGTAAAGACGGAGCGGGGGACGGTGCAGGCGACGGATGTGATCCAGGCGACTCACTTCCCGGTCCACGACCAGCCGGGGAAGTACTACAAGCGGATGCACCAGTCGCGCTCCTATGTCCTCGCGGTGCGGATCGACGAACCGTTCCCGGACGGCATGTTCATCAATCTCGGAGAGCCCGCCCGCTCCCTGCGGTCCCAGCCGGCGGAGGGCGGAGAGCTGATCCTCGTGGTCGGGGACGGGCACCGCACCGGGACGGGGGGCAGCACCATCGCTCACTACCGTCACCTGGAGGAGTGGGCCCGCTCCATCTACACCGTCCGCTCCATCGACTATCGCTGGTCCGCCCAGGACACGATGCCTGTGGACGGCGTCCCCTACATCGGCAGGCTGACACCGGATCTCCCGCACCAGTACGTGGGGACGGGGTTTCACAAATGGGGTATGACCAACGGTACCGTGGCGGCGATGATCCTCTCCGACATGATCCTGGGGCGCCGCAACCCCTGGCAGGAGGTGTTCGATCCCTCGCGCTACAGGGAGCCGGAGGCGCCGAAGAAGCAGGAGAAGGGGCCTGAAAAAGAGCTCCCGACGGATCCCTCACGGCTGGGGCCCGGTGAGGGGGCGATCCTGGCGATTGGAGGCAGAGAGACGGCCGTCTACCGGGACCCGCAGGGGCAGTTGCATGCCCTGGATCCGGCCTGCGGGCACCGGGGCTGCACCGTCGCCTGGAACGATGCGGAGCGGAGCTGGGACTGCCCCTGCCACGGTTCGCGCTACACCGCCCTCGGGGAGGTGATCCGCGGGCCCACCGTGAAGGGGCTGCAGAAGCGGGAGATGCAGGAGCGGTGAGGGCGGGGCATCCTCACGCGGAGCGGGGTATTCGCAGGGCGTTCCCGATGACCGCGAGGGAGATCCCCATGTCCCCGAACGCCACCGCCATCCAGAGGGTCACCAGGCCGGGGATGGCGAGGGCGGCGATGCCGAACTTTACAATGATCGATGCGGCGACGTTCTGGCGTATCACACGCATCGTCTTCCGCGAGAGATCCAGCAGATACCTCACCCGTGAGATCTGATCCTTCAGGATGACGATGTCGGCCGTCTCGATGGCGACATCCGATCCGATCGCCCCCATCGCGATGCCCACGCTCGCCCGTGCGAGCGCCGGGGCATCGTTGACGCCGTCCCCGACCATGACCACGTGACCGTACTCCTCCATCAGCCGCCCGACGCTCGCCGCCTTCTCCTCGGGGAGGAGCCCGGCGTGGCACTCGTCGATTCCCAGTCTGCGGCTGACCGCTTCGCCGATTCGTTCGTTGTCTCCCGTGAGCATCACTGTACGGATTCCACGGGAGCGGATGTAGGCGACGGTCTCGGCAGCCGCCTCCTTGATGGTATCCGAGAGCGCGATCAGCCCCAGCACCGTGCTGTCGGTGCCGATCAGGACGACGGTCTTCCCCTCTCCCTCCAGGCGGCTATAGGCGGCTTGCCAGGTGTGGCCGTCGGTTGCGGGGAAGAGGGAGGCGTTGCCGAGGAGAAACATCGTGCCGTCGATGCCTCCCTGGATGCCCCGGCTGCTGATGGAGCGGAAGTCGTCTACCTCGCGCAGGGGGATTCCGCGCTCGCGGACCTCCTGCAGGATCGCCCCTGCCAGCGGGTGGGCGGAGCGGGACTCCAGGGAGCCTGCGATCCCGAGCAGCTCGGCCTCCGACGTCCCCGAGAACCCCAGGATATCGGTCACCTCCAGCCGCCCCGTGGTGAGGGTTCCCGTCTTGTCGAAGACGAAGACCCGGGCTCCCCCGATCGCCTCCAGGAAATCCCGTCCCTTGATGAGCACGCCGTTGCGGGCCGCCGTCGTGATTCCGGATACCATGGAGACGGGCGTCGAGATAGCGAGGGCGCAGGGGCAGGCGATGACGAGTAGGATAAGGGCGCGGTAGAACGCTTCCAGGAGCGGTACGCCAAAGAGCAGCGGCGGTACCACGATGAGGGCTGCGGCCAGCAGGATGACGGCCGGCGTATAGACGCGGGAGAATCGCTCGATGAACGCCTCGGTCGGAGAGCGCCTCCGCTGGGCCTCTGCGACGAGCCGGAGCACCCGTGCGATAGTACTGTCCTCCCCGCGCTTTGCAACGAGCACCTCCAGGTATCCCTCGAGATTGCGCGTGCCGGCGAAGACCGGGTCCCCGGCAGACTTCGCCACCGGCAGACTCTCCCCCGTGATCGGAGCCTGGTCGACCGTGGACGCGCCGCTGGAGACGGTGCCGTCGATCGGGATCGTGTCCCCCGGCCGCACGATCACCGTCTCCCCCACCCGCACATTATCGACGGGTACCGCCGCTTCGTGGTCATCGCGGCGCACCTGCGCCGTCTGCGGTGCGAGCGCGACGAGGGCTGCGATGGATTGCTGCGCCCTCCCCGAGGCCCGCTCCTCCAGCAGCTCCGCGATCGCGTAGAGGAAGAGGACCGTCGCGCCTTCTTCGGGATTTCCGGTCAGAAAGGCGCCGACGGCGGCGATGCCGATCAGGACGTCGATGGTGAACCGCAGCCGAAGCAGGGAGAAGAGCGCGGTCCGCAGGATCTCATAACCCACCAGCAGAGCGGCCGCAAGGAGCAGGACAAGGGCTGCGGAGGAGAAGGGGGTGACGATATCGATCAGGATGCCGGCGGCGAGCAGCGCTCCGGCGGCTCCATAGCGGATGAGGGTTCCCCGCTCCAGCGTAGGTTCCTCGACGGGGCATACCCTCTCGCGGCAGACGGAGCACGAGCAGAACTCGCCATGCTCGTGTTCGGTCACGACCCCGCCCCCTCGGGAGGGCGGGGACTCCGGTGCCGCACTGCCCCCGATACCGCATGACTCCCCGAACACGGCTCCATGTTC